>CAYNBZ010000001.1:0-112937 GCA_964395975.1 uncultured Muribaculaceae bacterium
AGTGAAGAAGGCCGACGGCAGCACCGTCAAGGTGGTGGTGAAGTAACTCTCCCCCCGACACACGCAAGGCATCTACGGCCTAGGAGAGAATGTAAATTAAACTGTGTCAGCAAAGAATAAAATATTAACTTTGCTAACACAGTTTTTTTATGAAAGAAGAATTTGATTTTGAGAGTATCAAGAACAAGGCTATTGAACAGTTAAAATCAGTCAAGCCTTTGTCAGGTAAAGTTGGTACTTTTCCCCCTTATTGGAAAGTATATTGAATGCAGCTCCGGAAGGTGAGATGGATGCACTTCTTACAGAAGAACGTCAGATGGGGAACTGCCGTAACGGAAGAATACAAAATTACTTGATAAGATAGTGGTATATGTGTCGTTTCTGTAATGATATGTACATGTCAAGGGTAGGTAAAATAATTGATACGGCAATTAATGTTGGAATATTAATGGGTAGGGCAAGAATGCATGGTGATAAAAAATTTGCAAAGCACGGCAATAATGTTTATCTTTGCACCGATTTACCAATTGTGCGCTTTGCACTATATTGTTTGACAAAGCTGCTCGGATGGTGGAATGGTAGACACGAAGGACTTAAAATCCTTTGGCCATTGCGGCTGTGCGGGTTCAAGTCCCGCTCCGAGTACAGAGGATGCCTCCAAATCAGCATTTGGGTGGCATCTTTTTTTGTAGGACTTCTAATTTCGCTTCTCTGGGGCGTTTTAGGAATAAAACTAAAGAGGGCGACCCGTCATTATTGACTTCTGGATCACCCTCTTGTTCATTGACATAGTGACATGTCCGGCGGAAAGACAGGGATTCGAACCCTGGATACAGTTACCTGTATAACGGTTTTCGAGACCGCCCCGTTCGGCCACTCCGGCATCTTTCCATTGTATCTTTAATTGTGAGTGCAAAGTTAATGATTATTTTCTAATGTGTCAACAAGATTCTTTACATTTTATCGGAAACAATATGTGCGGAGAGTTTTTACGGCATAAAACATAAATTTGTTTCTTTTGTCTCTTGTGGCTTGCGAATGTGATAATTTTTTGTTTTCTTTGAACTGTGCAATTTTACCATGATTGCACAATGATGACTTTCTATACAAATGAAGAGGAGTATGATACCTATGATTTTTTAACATAATGTTATTCTAAATGCAATGATTAAACTCAGATTTACTGTCTTGTTGTCCTTGTTGCTGATGTGCAGTGCATGGGCATGGTCGCAGGTGGTATATACCGAGCCGGCCGTAGTTACGCAAAGTTCCACCGGAATAGTAGTATATTTCAATGCCGATCAGGGTAATGGCGCGCTTGCCGGATTGACGAGTGGCGTATATGCCCACACAGGGGTCATAACCTCAGAAAGTACTAGCAGTAGTGATTGGCAACATGCTCCGGATTGGGGTGATAATTCCGACAAATATGCTCTTACTTATGTGAGTACCAATCTTTGGCGTCTTGATATAGGCGACTTGAAAAGTTATTATGAGCTTGACGATGATGAAGTGGTAAAACGCATGGCATTCGTCTTTCGCAATGCCAATTGCACCCTCGAAGGCAAGACTGCCAGCGGTGGTGATATCTTTGTTGATGTTTATGAAGATGGGCTTACAGTGAGCCTCACGAGCGATGCATCAAGTTATGTGTTGACCGATGATAATTATACCGTGCAATTTACTGCCAATACAACTGAGGCGGCAACCATATCGTTGCATATAAACGATGCCGATGCCACTGCCATTGCTTCGCAGAGCAATACCACTACGCTCACTGCAAGTTACAGCTTTACATCCCAAGGCAGTTATGATGTGATAGCCAAAGCGGTTTCAGGCGGAGAAACCGTACTCGACACCATTTCGTTGTGCCATCGTGGCAATTCGCAACAGGTAAGCTATAGTGGCACACTTCAAGAGGGGGCAACTGTCAATAGTGACGGCAGTGTGACATTCTGCCTCTATGCTCCGAACAAAAGTAATGTGATGATTGTCGGTGAGTGGGATAATTATCGGGTGCGTAGCGAGAATGTCATGAATTACCAAGGTGGAGAGAGCGACCGTTACTTCTGGATCACGGTCAACGGTCTTGACATGGATACCGAATATGGGTATTATTATATTGTTGATGATGACATTTATGTTGCCGACCCTTATGCAAGGCTTATTCTCGACCCGTGGAACGACAGCTACATCAACCAAGATTACACCAGATATCCCGATCTAAAGGATTTTCCGAGCGATCGTGTGGACGAGTTTGCGATAGCTGTGTTCCATGGCAATGGTGACGGGTATCAGTGGGAAGTGACAGATTTTGATGCTCCTTCCAAGGAAAATCTTATCATATATGAAATGCTTGTGCGTGACTTTACCGAGGAACAGTGTCTTGAAACGGCAATGGAACACCTCGATTATCTTGAAGCTCTTGGCATAAACGCCATAGAATTGATGCCAATACAGGAGTTTGATGGTAACAGTTCGTGGGGATACAATCCTAATTTCTATTTTGCTCCCGACAAGTATTACGGTTCAAGTACGATGTACAAGACGTTTATCGACGAATGCCACAAGCGTGGCATAGCTGTCATACTTGATGTGGTGTTTAATCACACTTGGGGGCAGCATCCGTGGTGTAAGATGTATTGGGATTCGACGAACAGCCGTCCGTCGAGCGACAATCCATTCTATAACGATGTGGCTCCGCATGATTACAGTGTCGGCAACGATTGGAAGATGGAAAATGAGCATGTGCGGGGATATCTGTGTGATGTGTTACAGTATTGGCTTAGTGAATATAAGGTAGATGGTTTCCGCTTCGATCTTGCCAAAGGACTTGGTGATTCGAGCAGCTATTCGTCAAACTATGAAGGCAGCAGCTACAACAGTTCACGAATCAGCAACCTTAAGCAGTTTATGGATGCTATGTGGGAAGTAAACTCTGATGCATATGCAATCTTCGAATATTTCGTTGCCACATCCGAGGAAAATGAAATAGCCAACTATGGTGGAATGTCATGGAAAAATATGAATTCGGCTTATAGTCAAGCGGCAATGGGCTATCAGGAAAACAGCAGTTTTCAAGGAATGTGGACAGGTGATGAGAGTCGTCCGTTTGGCTCTATCGTAGGTTATATGGAAAGCCATGATGAAGAACGTATGGCTTACTGCCAAAAGGTTTATGGTAATGGAACGTTGTCGGGATCTACACGTAACAGTATAACCCGTCTTGGCTCGAATGCAGCTTTTGCATTGTTAGTGCCGGGTGCAAAAATGATTTGGCAGTTTGGTGAACTCGGTTATGACATCAGCGGGGGCAATGGCGACACCGATCCTAAAGAGCCGCATTGGGAATACTATGACGAAACTTGGCGAAAGAGGCTGTATGATACTTATGCCTTATTGCTTAATATTCGTAAATCAAATCCGGATTTGTTTGCCGAAAATGCCGAATTTTATTGGAATGTCAGTGTTAATGATTGGGATACCGGACGGTTTATCACTATGCGTAACGCCGCCCACACCAAGGAACTCGTAGCTGCGTATAACCCGAATATGACGGGAACAAATACGTTTGAATACAATTTCGACAATCCCGGCGGAGAATATTACATATCGGCTCAGTCCGAGGGTATTTCGGGAATCTCATTCGATGCGGCAGCGGCAGAAATCACATTGCCTGCACACAGTTTTGTGGTGATAACCAATATGGAAGATGCTGCCGGTATCGATGAAATCTATGCAGACGGTGTTGAAAACAACAATGACATAACCATATATCCTAATCCGGCGGATGACTATATCCATGTCAATTCCAATGATGTGAATTGCATAGAGATATACAGTCTTACCGGGCAGTTGGTGGCTGTAAATGCATCTGGTGATAACGGATTGGATATTTCACACCTGTCAACAGGCAATTACATCGTGCGTATATATACATCACAAGGTGTACAAGCCCAGAAGTTGATGAAGAGGTAGGATTCTCGCTGTTGAGAAACATAAACTAATCGAGAGCCGCAGCCATTTCTATGGTTTGCGGCTTTCTCAATCTTGATACATGGAGATTTGTATTGGTCGAGTGTATGGTAGAGGGGAAGATGTATCAGACCTTTGTGGCTCTTAGTATTTCACGTTTGCCGCATGGCGGTCCGGCAAGACGTTCGATGGTAAATCCCGCCGAAGCAAGTCGGCGGCGTACTTCTCCTTTGGCGCAATATGTGGTCAGAATTCCGCCATGAGCCATACATTGGAATAGGCGGCACATCATTTCACGGCTCCACATTTCGGGTTGTTTTTCGGGTGAAAAAGCATCCATGTAGCACACGTCTATTCCTTGTGGTAGTTGCAGAGTGGCATCGGTGAAGTCTCCCGGTATTTTGTGCAATGTGAAATGTGGTGTTATGGTGAAGTCTTGTCCCCAAGGAGCTGCATGAATGTCGTGCAGCAACGGTCGGTAGCTGTCGTAACCCGCTAATGCTGCTATTTCGCTTTCATCCAAGGGATACAGTTCTATGGCATAATAAATGGTATGCTGTTTAGTAGTGTCGGAGGCCGTTACAGCGGCGTTGAGTCCTGTGCCTAGACCTACTTCAAGAACCCTCACGTTTTGGGATGGGTGATAGCGGAAAGCGCAGTCACGGAAGATGTGCAGGCTTTCGGTCAAAGCACCTTTTACCGAGTGGTAGTGTTCATCTATGTTAGATACATATATTGTTGCCGACCCGTCGGCTGTCATTTCTATTTTTCGGTTGTTCATTTGCCGTTTCTCGCCTCACGTAATTTTTGAGAATCCTGCCATACATACAACTTGTCGCTCGGACGTATTTTTTCGGCAACCATTATTGAGAAACGGTCGCCTTTGACAGCCTTTGGTACAGGTTTTAAGTCGACACGAATCTCTTCAACTGTCATAGTGATGACACCGGTGGTTGGACCTATAATGAGTATTTCGTCGCCCACGTTTAGTTCGCTGGCTTCCATAATAAATTCGGCCACTTTTATGTTGGAGAAGTATCGCACACCTTTTGCTGCATACACTTTTGTGCGTGTTGCCGATGACCCGTATTTCGAAGTCCATTCGCCAAGGCGTTGGCCAAGGTAATACCCGTTCCAGAATCCGCGGTTGAAGATTTTCCCGAGTCGTTTATCCCATTCGGCAATCTTTTCTTCTCCAAAAGTGCCGTCGATGCAGGCATTTATCGCTTCGTTATAGCATCCCACAGCCTCGCGAACATATTCGGGGCCTCGCGCACGTCCCTCGATTTTGAAAACACGTACTCCGGCATCTATCATTTTGTTGATGAAGTGAATGGTTTTTAGATCTTTTGGCGACATTATGTATTGGTTCTCTATGTCGAGTTCGTCATTAGTTTCGCGGTCGCGTACGGTATAGCTGCGGCGGCATATCTGACGGCACGCTCCACGGTTGGCCGATGCTCCGGTTTCGTGAAGGCTCAGGTAGCACTTTCCCGATACAGCCATGCAGAGTGCGCCATGACAAAACATTTCTATTCGCACATGCCGGCCATGAGGACCTCGAATGTCTTCATTAAGAATCGTTTGATTGATTTTGTTTACTTGGTCGAGATTTAATTCACGTGCAAGTACCATCACATCGGCAAATCGTGAATAATATTTCACAGCTTCGCTATTCGACACATTTACCTGTGTAGAAATATGCACCTCCACACCTATCGAGCAGGCATATATGATGGCGGCCATGTCAGATGCTATGATTGCCGAAATACCGGCATCTCGGGCTGCATCAATGATGTCATGCATGAGCGGAATATCCTCATCGTAAACTATTGTGTTTACTGTCAGGTAGCTTTTCATGTCATGCTCTTTGCAGTAGATTGCAATTTGGTGCAAGTCATCGATGGTGAAATTTACCGATGATTTGGCACGCATGTTAAGCCCCTCGATGCCGAAATATATGGCATCAGCTCCGCCTTGCATGGCTGCAACGAGCGACTCATATGACCCCACAGGAGCCATTATTTCAAAATCTTTTCTTTCCATTAAGATTATAATTGAGGTGCAAACTTACGTAAAATATGACGTTTATAAAACATAATTTCTGACATCTGTGGATATAATCATAAAAAATGTTTTAGAATGTCGGGTTGTAAACCAACAAATTGTATATTTGCAATAAATTGATATTACCCGACAGCCTCGCGTATGTAACTCATCATATTATACATCCTTAATCTACATTGTTATGAAACTTTACAAATTAGCATTTTCGGCCTTGTGCCTCGTTGGCATGATGGCAACAAGTTGCGGTTCTTCAACTGCACAACAGACAGGTAGTGCCGGTTCTTTGGTATCAGCGGTTACAGTCGATACCGGTAAAGTGGTGGTTGATGCTATTATGGCACGTCGCAGTGTGCGCCAATATAAAGATCGACCTGTCAACCGCGATACGATGCAAATATTGCTTGAATGTGGTATCAATGCGCCTAACGGAATGAATAAGCAACCGTGGGCTGTGCGTGTTGTAGATGACCCTGAATACATCAACGGTGTAACCGAGGTGTTCAAGAAGATCAATCCAAGGATGGCGAGCGATGAGGGTTTCAAGAATATGTTCCGTAATGCGCCGTCTGTGATATTTGTTGCCAATGATCCTGTTGCTTCGTCATCACCAATCGATTGTGGATTGCTTGGCGAAAACATCATGATTGCCGCCCATGCCATGGGATTAGGTACGTGCTGCCTTGGCAGCGCATCGGCATTTATCCAGAATACGCCCGATGCTGCCGAATATCTTGAAAAACTCGACCTGCCAAAAGGATATAAATTGCTTTTCTGTATAGCCGTGGGTTATCCTGACGAATCACCGGCGGCCAAGGATCGCGATGCTTCCAAAGTGAAGTTTATCGATTGAAAAACAATCGAAGTCGGTTAATATAGCCGATTTGTCGGTCTGCAACATGTGCTTTTTTGCAACATTGTTGCAGCAAAAAATTGCTAATTTTGCCATCGATATGGGAAAAGATGCAGTAAAACAAATATTTCCGGTTCTCGACATGAGTTGCGCTGCATGTGCCACTCGTGTCGAGAAAACTATTTCACGGCTTCAAGGTGTCAAATGTGCAACGGTCAATTTTGCATCAGCGACCGTGGCAGTGGAATACGACCCGCAACAAGTCGATCCTATTGCAATGAAACAGGCTCTTGAGACTCAAGGCTATGGATTGATAATCGACACGGGAAAAAAAATGGCAGATGAGGCAGAGAAAGCACATGCACAACACTTACGCCGATTACGCGTCCGCACCGTATGGGCTGTAATATTGGCTTTGCTGGTAGCCGTCATCGGAATGTTTTTCATGTACTATCCGTGGGCAGGATGGGTAAGTTGGATTCTTTCTACTCCTGTTGTATTTTGGCTCGGCAGCGATTTTTTTGTCAATGCTTGGAAACAGTTGCGCCATCGTTCGGCCAATATGGATACACTTGTTGCCAACAGTACCGGTATAGCTTATCTGTTTAGTGTGTTTAATTTGTTGTTTCCTGATTTTTGGATTAACCACGGCATCGAGCCTCATGTATATTTCGAAGCATCGAGTGTCATTATAGCTTTTATTCTGCTTGGCCGTTTGCTTGAAGAACGTGCCAAGGGGCAGACATCTTCGGCTATTAAAAAACTTATGGGATTGCGGCCATCTGTGGTTACACGGCGTGGAATAGACGGACGGCAAGAAGTGGTGGACGTTGAACGCATAGCAGTGGGCGACGTGATTGTGGTTAAGCCGGGGGAGCGAATACCGGTTGATGGGTGCGTTGTCGAGGGTGAGTCGAATGTCGATGAAAGTATGCTCAGCGGGGAGCCTATGCCGGTATCGAAATGCAAGGGTTCGCATGTGTATGCCGGCACGATAAACTTAAAAGGCAGTTTCTGTTTTGATGCTCAAAAAGTGGGTGAAGGTACTGTATTGGCTCAAATCATACGTATGGTACAAGATGCACAAGGCAGTAAAGCCCCCGTGCAGAAATTGGTTGACCGCATTGCCGCCGTTTTTGTGCCTGTGGTGATGTCGATTGCCGTGGTAGCCTTTGTGTTATGGTTTTTGCTTGATTCGACCGATGGCTTTTCGCATGGGTTGCTCGCCTTGGTTACAGTGCTGATAATTGCCTGTCCGTGTGCTTTGGGGCTTGCCACGCCAACGGCTATCATGGTGGGGATTGGCAAAGGTGCCGAAAACGGTATATTGATAAAAAATGCCGAAAGCCTTGAAGTGGCGGGAAAAATCGATACGATGTTGCTCGACAAGACGGGTACTGTCACTGAGGGGCGACCTCGGGTAACAGATATTGTGTGGCGTGATGACGATGCTGCTGGGAAGGCATTACCTGTGTTCATTGCTCTTGAACGGTTGTCGGAGCATCCTATTGCCGATGCTGTAATTGTGCATTTTGGCCGTGAACTAGCGGATGTGAAAATTGCCAGTTTCGACAGTATAACTGGAATGGGTGTCAGAGGTGAGTATGAAGGGAAAGTGTATTTCGCAGGCAATAGCCGGTTGATGGCTGACAATAACATCGATTGTGATGCAGCCCTTTTGCAATATGCCGATAGTTGGAGTAGAGATGCCAAAACTGTAATATACTTCTCTGACGATAGCCGGTTACTTGCCGTGATTGCTGTAACCGATATTATAAAACCGTCTTCGGCTAAGGCTGTCAAGCAATTGCAATCGGCCGGAATTGAGGTATATATGCTGACAGGTGATAGCGAAAATACAGCTCGACATATTGCACGGCTTGCCGGTATAAAGCATTATCGAGCCGAAGTACGTCCCGATGGTAAGGCGGCTTTTGTAAAACAGTTGCAACAGGGCGGGCATCGTGTGGCAATGGTGGGTGACGGAATTAATGACAGTGCCGCACTGGCTCAGGCAGATCTTGGAATTGCAATGGGGCAAGGAAGCGACATTGCCATGGATGTGGCTCAGGTCACAATATTATCGTCCGACCTTATGAAAATACCAGAAACTATCACCTTGTCGAAATTGACGGTGCGCACCATAAGGCAAAATTTGTTTTGGGCATTCATTTACAACACTATCGGCATACCGGTTGCAGCAGGAGCGCTTTATCCCCTTTGCCATTTCATGCTCAATCCCATGATTGCCGGTTTGGCAATGGCGATGAGTAGTGTGAGTGTGGTTTCCAACAGTTTGCGATTAAAAACTAAACGTATCATTTGCGATAAATCAATAAAAAACAACAAAACAATGGAAAAGGAATACAGAATAGAAGGAATGATGTGCGACCATTGTCGTATGCATGTCGAGAAGGCTCTTAATGCCGTGCATGGCGTTGATTCGGCAAGTGTGACACTCGACCCGCCGATGGCAAAAGTGCGATTCTCGGGAGAGAAACTGCCCGTCGATGTTTTAAAGAATGCTGTTGAAGAAGCCGGCTATAAAATTGTGTAAACTATGAATCAAGTTGGCAAAGGTTTGTTCTAAACCGTTTTGCCTAGTTCGATTATTTCCTTTCATCTTCGCAACTCGACATAAGTGTGTAAACGACATGGTTGAGGGTTGCGAAATTTTTATCTATTTGTGGCTAAAATAATTCCAATCTGCTCAATCCATATCTTGCCAATAGATGGTTTGAATAGGTTAAATATCTTGTTATCAAAGCTATATTATAATGTGTATGAACGAAAAATGTGTTATCTTTTTTGTTAAAGATGAAAGTTTGTATATTGAGAATTGCAGTTATTTGGGAATTTGAATATTTTTGTAAATGGCAATCCATCTCTTGGCAAAAGTTATAGTCTGTTATGTGTTGAATTTTAAGCTATAATATCGTGAATAAAGTCATAACTGAAATAACGCCGTTATCGGCGGAGGACTGTTTCTACTTAGTTGATAGATACAAGGATAGGTTTACGTATCCATTGCATAAACACCATGAGATAGAACTCAATTTTGTCCAAAACTGCACGGGAGCCTTGCGCGTGGTCGGTGATTCTATCGAAGCGTTGAATGAGTGTGACCTTGCCATAATAGGCAGCGGGCTCGAACATGTGTGGGAGCAGGGTGACTGTATCAGCGCGCCTATCAGAGAGATTACTTTGCAGTTTTCTCCTGAATTGTTTGGCGAAAATTTCCTGAACAAGAAACAGTTGAGGAGTGTGCGTACCATGCTCGACCATGCCAAGTGTGGTATAGCTTTTGAGATGCCGGCAATACTGAAGGTGTATGGGATGCTCGATGAAATCACTAAATTGCAGTCGGGCTTTTACCGTGTAATGAAAATATTGACCATCTTATATGAATTGTCGATCGATAACAATTACCACTTGTTGTCAAGCAGCTCGTTTTCCCAAGTCAAGGTAAGTGCCGACAGTCGCCGTGTCAGAAAAGTAGAAGAGTATATTAACGATAATTATAACAGAGAGATAAGATTGCAGTCACTTGCCGATCTTGTGGGCATGACTCCGACAGCATTCAGCCGTTTTTTCAAGCTCCGCACGGGAAAGACCATTTCGGAGTATATAATAGACATACGCCTTGGTGTCGCATCGAGAAAACTTGTTGATACCACCATGTCGATAGCCGAAGTCTGCTATGATTGCGGATTTAATAACGTGTCGAATTTCAACCGAATATTCAAACGGAAAAAGGGTGTTTCGCCAAAGTCGTTCCGTGAAAATTATCGTAAGCATAAGACTATTATTTGATACTATTTTGCCAAAGTTTTGCATTATTGTGTTGATAATTGCAACATTTCATTCGTAAAAATTATATTTGCCACTGAGAATTCAACACTTACACATTTACATAAACCAATTTCTACTAATGAAACGAATATATTTTTTTTATGCCATTTTGGCATCGGTCTTTTTTTTCTCGTGTTCAAATACCGGTGAAGGACAGCCTGTTGAAAAAGAGTTGACACCGGTTGAAAAACATGGAATCTTGTCTGTACAAGGACAGTATCTTGTCGATCAAAACGGAGAAAAAGTACAGCTGCGCGGAGTGAGCTTCGGGTGGCACAACTGGTGGCATCGTTACTTTAACGAGGCAGCCGTTACCAAAGTGGCAAAAGAGTGGAAGGCTACGATGGTGCGTTGTTCAATCGGGCTAAATCTTGATGACAATTGCTATGATAAGAATACTGAACTTGCCTATGCCACTGTCGATAGCATGGTGAATGCCGCTGTAAAGAATGGCATATATGTAATAGTTGACTTTCATAGCCATGAAAACAATTTGCCATTGGCAAAGGAATTTTTCGAGGTCGTTTCAAAGAAGTATGGAAATATACCCAATATAATATATGAAATATGGAATGAGCCTCTCGAAGTAGAGTGGTCTGAAACCAAGGCTTATTCCGAGGAGTTAATACCGGTTATTCGTGAAAATGCTCCCGATGCAATAGTGATAGTTCCCACTCCGCGTTGGGATCAGGAAGTGGATAAGGCAGCCGATGACCCAATCACTGAATTCGAGAATCTTGTGTATTCTCTGCATTACTATGCAGCTACCCACAAGGAATATAATATGGAAAAGGCACGGTATGCGGTGAGCAAAGGGTTGCCTCTCTTCTTCTCCGAAACCGGCGGTATGCTTCACACAGGAGATGGAATTCTTGATATGGACTCGTGGGAAGCATGGCTTGATTTTGCTAAAGAACATTCAATCAGTTGGATAGCATGGTCTATCTCTGACAAGCAGGAAACATGTTCGATGCTTCGACCCGGTACGCCTGCCGATGGTAGCTTGTGGACGGAAGAAAATATTAAGCCATGGGGAGTGCTTGTGCGACATTATTTGCAGACCGAACGATAGTTAGAGGTAAAAAAGAAATGAGTAGGTTTAAATTATTTGTAGCCTTGATGTTGACAGGCATGGCTGCCCATGCCATAGTGTTGCCCGATATTATCAGCGACAATATGGTATTGCAGCAGAACAGTGATGTGTGTCTGTGGGGATGGAGTAGTGCAGGAGCGGAAGTCGTGGTTACAACTTCGTGGAATGGTGCTGCATACATTGGTCATGCCGACCGGTCGGGTAGGTGGAGTGTGGATGTAGCCACTCCGTCGGCTTCGTATGACACCTATACTATAACATTTGCCGATGGTAATGGCACTGCGACTGTAGGTAATGTGTTGGTGGGTGAAGTGTGGTTCTGCTCGGGACAGTCAAATATGGAAATGCCGCTTAACGGTTTCTGGACACAGCCGGTCGAGAACGGGAATCGGGATATCGCATATTCGGGACAGTACCGTGGCAAGATAAGGATGGCAACCATTGAAAAGGTCGGAACTGTCGAGCCAGCCGACAGTGTTAGTGGAAAATGGAAAGAGTGCGAGCCTGTCAATGCCAGATGGTTTAGTGCTGTAGGATTCCATTTTGCGGTGTCGCTCAATCGCATTCTCGACGTACCGGTTGGTATAATCAATTGCAGTTGGGGTGGCAGCCATGTAGAAGGATGGTTACCCCGTGAAGAACTTGAACTATATGCCGATGTCGATTTGTCGCAAGCGGGAAACAAGGATGTATGGGAATGGGATCAACCGCTGATAATGTACAATGGCATGCTTCATCCGCTCATAGGCTATACGGTGAAAGGTTTCTTGTGGAATCAGGGTGAAAGCAATATCAATCAACACGACCGTTATCCACAACGGCTTGCAAGGATGGTGGAAATATGGCGGAACAAGTGGGGGCATGACGATTTGCCGTTTTATTGTGTGGAGATTCCGCCACATGATTATGACGATGCTTTGGCAACAAATGCTGCACTTTTGCGCGAATCGCAGCATCGTGCCGTGGAACTTATTCCAAATAGCGGAATAGTGTGTACGAGCGACCTGTCAAAGCCATACGAGGCAGCCGACATACATCCAAGCATGAAACAGCCTATTGGTGAACGCCTTGCTTTCATGGCGGCTGTCCGCACTTATGGTATCGAAGGAATTGTGTGCGACAGTCCTGTTTTCAGTAGCATGGAAGTGGAGGGCAATAGTGCATTGTTACATTTCAACAATGCTGATGGAGGATTTACTCCCAATCGGAATTTACAGGGCTTTGAAGTGGCTGGTGCCGACCATGTGTTTTATCCTGCCGAAGCCACCGAGGTCGATCGGGATATACGTGTGACGTGTGATAAAGTGTCGAAAATAGAATCGGTGCGTTACTGTTTCCGTAACTGGATGCCGGGTAAGGTGTATAGTATCGATTGGTTGCCACTTGTGCCGTTCCGAACCGATGATTGGACAAATTAATATTACAAAGGGATATTAAAGTATAAATTATCTTGAAATATAGTATATAACTTTGCGATAATAAACCTAAACAATTAAAAACTAAACCTAAACAATATGCTGAAACGATGTGCCGCATTTGCAGTGGGGGCTATGTTGCTTGCTTTGGTTGCTGTTTCTTGTCACAATTCACGACAAGAACAACAGTCGATGGCAGATGCCGGTTTTGTGACTGTGAAAGATGGCGGTTTTTATATCGATGGTAAACCGTATAAATTCGTAGGTACCAATTTTTGGTATGGTGCAATACTCGCTTCTGAAGGACGTGGCGGTGACAGGGCGCGGCTTGAGGCAGAACTCGACTCTCTGCAAAGCATAGGTATTGATAATTTGCGCATTCTTGTCGGCGGTGACGGTCCCGATGGTGTACCCACTCGTGTCGAGCCGACTTTGCAACTCCAAGCGGGGGTGTATAACGATACTATTTTGCGAGGTCTTGATTACCTGCTTGACCGTCTTGAAAAGCGTGGCATGAAAGCGGTGCTATATCTTAACAATGCGTGGGAATGGAGCGGTGGTTATGGTTGCTACCTTGAGTGGGCAGGACGTGATGCCGCGCCGATACCGAGTCGTGACGGCTATTCTGCTTATATGGATTATGTGAAATATTTCGTCCTTGATTCTGTGGCAAAGGAATTGTCTTACAATCATGTCAGAAACATAGTAAGCCGAACCAATACAGTAACAGGCAAACCATATTCCGAGTCGCCGGCTATCATGTCGTGGCAAGTGGCCAATGAGCCTCGTGCTTTTAGCGATGAAGGAAAAGATTCGCTTGCCTCATGGATAAGGCAGACGGCTCGCATTATCAAGAGCATTGACTCCAATCACCTTGTTTCAACGGGAAGTGAGGGCAAGCATGGTTGCGAAACCGATATTAATCTGTGGGCACGAATTCATTCATTCCCTGAAATCGATTATGCCAATATCCACATTTGGCCGTATAACTGGGGATGGATAAGTGAGTCGACTGTGGCATCGGGTGTTGATGTTGCTTGCGAAAACACACGTGTTTATATTGCCGAACATTATGAATTGATGAAGGCTGTAGAAAAGCCACTTGTGCTTGAAGAATTCGGATATCCGCGCGATAATTTTACATTTGCCATAGGAACTCCCACGACAGGTCGCGATGCATATTATAAATATGTGTTGTCGATGGTCGGTGATACGGTTGGGATGATTGCCGGTTGTAATTTCTGGGGGTGGGGTGGAACTGCCGAACCCGCTCATGAAATGTGGCAACGGGGCGATGATTATACCGGAGACCCGGCACAGGAAGCACAGGGATTGAATTCGGTTTTCAGTAGTGACTACTCGACAATAGCTGTTATAAAAGAATCGACTGCCAAGGTTAATGCCGTGGGTGATTAATCAAAGTCTATGAGCGTGTGAAGTAGTGAAATAAACTGTTTCCGACTTTTTCATTCTTTTCACCAATATTGTTGCTGTTTACTTTATGCAGGTTGTGCATCTGCATGAGATAGAGGAGTTTTATCCTCCGGAACAGCAGTATGCCTTAATGTAATATATTGTAAATCTTTAAAATAAAATATTTTCTTGTTCATGCTGAAATTTTATAAAGTGTTTATTGGTTTTACGTTTTTTGTATTGGCTTTGCCCGCTGCTTTAATGGCGGGCAATGTCAACTACAATGTACCTATGACCAATGATTGGTGGTGGACGGCACCCAAACAGCCCCAGATTGTAGTAAATGTAGTGAATAATGGCAGCAGTGCCGAAAAGTGTGAAGTGTCGCTTGCTGTGACTACTGACAAATATGAGCCGGTGACGGCCATGAGTCAAGAAGTACCTGTGGCTGCCGGTGACAGCGCGACAGTCAGATTCGACCTTAATGTCGTTCCCGGATTTTATCGTTGTACGGTTACTGGTAATGGCGATGAGGTGAAAAATTTCAATATCGGGTACGAACCCGAAAATATTGTGTCATTGCCCGATTCGCAGCCTGATTTTGACGAATTCTGGCAACGTACTCTTGATGAACTTGCACAAGTCGCCCCTGAATACAGCCTTTCCGAAGAAAAAGACAAAAGTAAAAAGGGTGGGAAGGTCTATTTAGTGAAAATGAAGTCGTTGGGCGGAGTGGAAGTGCAGGGTTACCTCACCATGCCATCGACGGCAAGCAAGAAAAATACCATGCCGGTACTGGTGCATTATATGGGTTATGGCAGCAAGCCTTGGCATGCCGAACCGTATGAAGGTATGGATCGCATAGAATTTGTGCTAAGCACACGCGGGCAGGGACTTAATGAACCAACCAACCAGTATGGCGACTGGATAGTGTCGGGACTTGGTGACAAGGAACAATATTATTATCGTGGAGCATACATGGACCTGATACGGGCTTTGGACTTCGTGTGTTCTTTGCCCGAGGTTGATACTGACCACATTTTTGCCGAGGGCGGAAGCCAAGGTGGTGCATTCACCCTTGTGGCGTGTGCGCTCGACAACCGCATTTGCGCCGCCTCGCCTTCAATTCCATTCTTGACCGATTTCCACGATTATTTTAAAATTGTGCATTGGCCTGCCGAACCGGTACTTAAGAAACAAAAAGAAATAGGCTTGAGCGATAGCGACTTTTATAAGATGCTTTCTTATTTCGATGTGAAAAATTTCACGCGCCGCATTACGTGTCCCATATTGATGGGTATCGGTTTGCAAGATCCCACATGTCCGCCGCATACCAATTTTGCAGGATACAATCTGATAACCTCGCAAAAACAGTTTGTGATTTATCCGGAATGCGGTCATGATACCCGCCATCCCGAGTGGGATAATTTGCAGCGAGATTTTTTTGGAAAATTTACAGGAATGTAACAAAATGTGATGAAAGTGTAATGATATGCTAAGATTGTATCAATATTTAACAATTGTTGGGCATAATTTTGCTTTCAATACAAAAAGCCATTTTTTGACTTAAACAACTAACCCAAATAATAACAAATACCTTAAAATTGTTTCATGATGACGAATAAATTTCTGGATTTAAGGGTCATGTTGTTGGCAGTGTTTGCAA
Organism: uncultured Muribaculaceae bacterium; assembly: GCA_964395975.1. GTDB lineage: Bacteria > Bacteroidota > Bacteroidia > Bacteroidales > Muribaculaceae > Avimuribaculum. Next base: position 16,332 of record CAYNBZ010000001.1, read on the forward strand.
TGCTGTCGATGAGCATGGCCGCTCAAACATCCGTTAAGGGTGTCGTCCTTGAGCCAGACGGGATTCCTGCTATAGGTGCTACTGTCATGGAAAAAGGATCTAAAGCCAATGGTGTTGCGACCGATTTTGATGGCAATTTCTCATTGCAAGTTTCGTCGTCCGATGCTACGTTGGTTGTGTCTTACGTTGGAATGGAAACCCAAGAGGTTCCCTTGAAGGGTCAGACCAATGTGACCATCACGCTTAGGTCATCGGACATCGCACTTGAAGAACTCGTAGTAGTTGGTTATGGTACTATGAAGAAGAGTGACCTTGCCGGTGCTTCGGTTTCACTTGGCGATGATGCTATCAAGGGGTCGGTAATCACCAACCTCGACCAAGCGTTCCAAGGCCGTGCCGCAGGTGTGGAGGCAACTTCCACTTCAGGTGCGCCGGGTTCGTCTTCTTCCATCCGCATACGTGGTCTTGCCACGGTAAATGCCAGTGCCGACCCATTGTATGTTATAGACGGTGTGATATGGCAGAGTTCCGGAACCAGCAGTGGCGACCTCGGTCTTGATCTCGGTAACGGTTCCAATTCTACCGTTTCTCCGCTTTCTACCCTCAACCCGAGCGATATTGTGTCGATGGAAATCTTGAAAGATGCTTCGGCAACCGCCATTTATGGTGCGCAAGGTTCAAACGGTGTGGTACTTATTACCACTAAGCGCGGTCAGGAAGGAGCTCCCAAGTTCTCTTACGATGGTATGTTTGCTGTCAGCCGTCAGACAAAGCGCATCGACCTGATGAACTTGCGCGAGTATGCCGAATATTACAACGACCTTGTCAACACCGGACAAGCCGACGAGAATGATTACTATTCCGACCCGTCGTTGCTCGGCAAGGGTACAAACTGGCAGGATGCTATTTTCCAAACGGCACTTCAGCACTCACACCAAGTGTCGGTGCAGGGTGGTACAGAAAAGGTTAAGTATTATGTTTCTGCCAATTATATGAATCAGGAAGGTACTATCCTTGGTTCTGAATTCGAACGTCTTTCATTCCGTGCCAACTTGGATGCCCAATTGAAACCGTGGTTGAAATTCGGTATGAGTACCAGTTATTCCAACACCAACGAGTCGCTTAAACTTGCCGACAGTAACGAAGGTCTTATTTACTACTCGTTGACCACGCTTCCCGAGATTCCTATTTATAACATCGACGGCTCGTATGCAACAATCGTCCGTGAGGGTTATAGCAATCCTAACCCTATTGCGCTTGCCATGATGGACGAGCAGACGCTCAGCCGCCAGAAGCTTTCGGGTAACTTCTTCTTTGATGTCACTCCATGGAAAAAACTTGTGTGGCACACCGAGCTTGATTACGACATAGGCAGCAGCAAGGCTGAACAATGGAAACCGACCGTTAACCTCGGCGGATGGGTACGAAGCAACAATTACAGTTCTATTCAAAACAATAGCAATACTTATTGGGCGTTTAAGAACTACGTGACTTATACCGACACATATAAAGATGTGCACGATATTTCTCTTATGGTTGGTCAGGAAATGTGGGAATCGAGTTATGACTATTCTCAAGTGGTAGGACAGAATCTCCCGTCCGATGAAGTGAAGAATCCTTCTTTGGGTACGGCTACTCCTGAAATCAATTCCGGTTTTGGCAGTTCATCGATGGTATCATTCTTTGCTCGTGGTACGTATAACTTTGACGACCGCTACATAGGTACTTACACCTACCGTTATGATGGTTCATCAAACTTTGGTCCCAGTAGTCGTTGGGCAGGATTCCATTCCTTTGCATTTGCTTGGCGTTTCACGCAGGAGAACTTCATGAAATGGAGTAGTGGTTGGCTCGATAGTGGCAAGTTGCGTGTCGGTTGGGGACAAACAGGTAACTCAAACATTGGCAGTTACCGTTGGGGTGTGACCGTAAGCCGAATGCCGACCGGCCTTGGAACAAGTTACCGCCCCACAAACATTGCCAACGAAGATATCCATTGGGAGTCGCAAGAGCAGTGGAACATAGGTGTTGACCTGAATTTCTTGCACAACCGTCTTAGTTTCGTATTCGACTGGTATCACAAGAAGTCGGACGATATGTTGATGCAGTTGCAGTTGCCTATGTACATGGGTTCATCGGGTAATGCTTCATCGGTGCTTTCTGCTCCTTATGGCAACTACGGCAGCATTCTCAACAAGGGTGTCGAATTTACATTGAACACGCGCCCCGTAGTTGGTAATTTTGAATGGCACTCCGATTTCAATATCTCGGTTAACAGGAATAAATTGTTGAGCTTGTCAGATACTGCCAGTGGTGAAATCTACGGATATGCATTGTATGGCAACACTTATGTGGTGAGCGTGTCGCAAATCGGGCAGCCGCTATATCAATTCTACGGTTATGTGACCGATGGTATCTATCAGGATTATGAAGATATACTAAATTCTGCCAAAACTTCAGCTTATCCGTCGGATGGTGTGTTCAACAGCTCAAATACCGTGTGGGTGGGTGACCAAAAGTTTAAAGACCTTGACGGTGATGGAGAAATCACCGAGGCCGACCGCACAATTATCGGTAACCCGTGGCCTGATTTCACATTTGGTTGGACTAACACATTCTATTGGAAAAATTTCGACTTGTCGATATTCATTAGCGGTTCGGTGGGCAATGACGTGATGAACTACTTGAGCATTGCTTTGACAGATATGAAATCATCGTGGTCTAATTATTCGACCGACGTTCTTGATCGCGCTATTCTTGCAGCCATCGACACAAATTTAGGTTTGGACGACATCACCAACGTGCGTGTATCGAACCTCAATGCCAAGTTGCCGCGAGCCACGCTCAACGATCCTAACGACAACGACCGCATCAGTGACCGTTATATCGAAGATGGTTCATACATACGTTTGAAGAACATCGCCCTCGGCTATACGTTCGACACAAAGCTCATCAAGAAAATCGGTGTCGAGAGCTTGCGCATCTATGCCAACATTCAGAACCTTTGCACCATTACCGGTTATAAGGGCTATGACCCTGAAGTCGGTGTCAGCACTTCGGGCGACAATGTTTATGGATTTGATAACGGACGTTATCCCTCTCCGACTACTTATTCTTTCGGTTTGAATCTCACATTCTAACATAAATCATACGACAGAAAAATGAAACTATCCAAAATCAAATATATGGCATTGGCCACACTGATGGCTTTTGGTACTGTGTCGTGCGAGGATTTCCTCGATCGTCCGGCCGAAGACACGTACAATGCCGATAACTATTATGCCGATGACGACCAGTGCGAAGCCGGCGTACTCTACCTTTACAGTTCGCCATGGAGCGACTTTACTAAGGGGGCACTTATCTTTGTCGGTGAAGTGATGGCCGGCAATATTTATTCGGGTTCAAGTCCGTATCTTGATTTCTCGGTAAATGGCACGGATGAATATCTTGTTTATATGTATGAATCGCTATGGCAGGTAAATGCCCATGCCATGCAGGTTTACAACAACATCAAGAACTCTGATGGAGTTTCTGAAGATGTCCGCAACATGTGTCTTGGCGAATGTCTTACTATTAAAGCGATGGCTTACTTCTATCTTGTACGTGCTTTTGGTGATGTACCCATTATCCACGACCCGTCGGAGGAACTTGCCAATGGTACTTACAACAGTAAGTATAAAGTACAAAAGGCCGATGTATATGAATATATCATCATGACACTCGAAAAGGCTATAGAATTGCTGCCCGAAAGCAACGATGCCGGACGCATCGACAAATATTGTGCCGAAGGCTTGCTTGCCAAGGTATATCTCACCCGTTCGGGCGTTACCGGTACTCGCAGTGAGAGCGACCTTGAAATGGCTGCAGAATATGCCAAGGATGTTATCGACAATTCGGGACGTTCATTGCTTGACACATATTCCGATGTGTTCCGTCTGGCAAATAACACCAATGAAGAGAGCCTTATCGGTCTGCATTGGTATGGCACCACCAGCCCGTGGACAGCGCAAAACTTCTTGCAAAGTTTTCTTGCGATGCAGGGCTTTGATGAGTTTGGTGACTGCTGGGGAGGTTGGACTGGTCCATCGGTTAACTTGCAGGACGACTTTGGCATCAATGTACTTCAATCGCCGAGCAACCGCTCAGAAAACGATACCCGTCGCAAGGCCACAATGATGATGCCGGATGATGTATATGAGTATTTCTGGCAGGATCAGGGCGGTTTCGACTATCTGAGATTTATCTACGACACCGACTATGGTGTAGGTGGTCCCGGTGGAGAATTGCAGAGTCCGACAGGTGTGAACTGCGTAAAGCATCTTTACGGTAATACTTACGACCATGAACTTGCTCTCGGTTACTCGCCATCTTCTCAGGCCAACGGTCTTGCAACCCACCTCTTGCGCCTTTCGGATGTTTATCTGGTTTATGCCGAAGCCAAGATGGGAACGGCTTCATCGACAAGTGATGCCGAGGCAGTTGCCGCCTATAATGCAGTACGCAGCCGTGCTCTCAATGCCTACACACCCGTGACATCGATTACATGGGAAGACGTATGGTTGGAACGCAATCTCGAGCTTGCGTGCGAGGGTGATCGTTGGTATGACTATGTACGCCTGTCTTATTATGACCCCGATTTGGCTATACAAAAGATAAAAGCCCAACGCCGCAATTCATTCTACGGGTTGGATGACCTTTACAGTACATATTATGAAAGCGGGCAGTGGGTTGTAGATACCTCTTCGATGTATTATAACGAAGACACTGCGGTGCCAAATGTAACCGCTGACAGCTTTACGTTGCCGAAACCCACCGACGATGTGACATTCAATCCTAATATGGCAGAGAATGCCGAAGCAATCCACGAAGATGTACGTGCGCTTTACAGTTATGATTAATCATCTTCCTCACATTTTAAAAAATTGCTAAAAAACGATGAAGAACTTAAGAATATTCAGATTGGCATTTGTGGCTCTCTTGACAATTGTCGGGGTGACATTCACTTCGTGTGAGGATGAGCCTGATAAGTATAAAGTATCCAGTGGTAAACCCACGATAAGTTATGTAAGAGTGACTTCACCCGAGTCGGGCGACTCGCTTCTGACGGGAGCTTACATGGAAACTATAATTTGTATCGTCGGTGACAACCTGCGCAGCACTGTTGAATTGTGGTTTAACGACCAACAGGCTACCTTGAACACAAGCTATATTACCGACAACACGTTGATTGTGGCTGTACCGTCAGTTATCCCTACGACGGTAACCGACATGATGTATTTTGTAACTTCAAGCAACGATACGGTCACTTATCCGTTTGAAGTGATTATCCCTGCCCCGACGCTCACCTCCATGTCGTGTGAATATGCACCTGTGGGCAGTGAAGCTACCATATATGGCAATTATTTCATAGATGATGAAAATGTACCGCTTACGCTTGAGTTTGAAAGCGGTCAGGTGGTAACCGAATTCACCGATATACAGCAAACACAAATAACGTTTGTCGTACCCGAAGGGGCAGAAGAGGGTTATATATCTGTTACTACGATTTATGGTACAACTCAATCTACCTTCAAATATTGTGACACCCGAGGTATGTTGTTTGAATTCGATGGCGTGACCGGTTTGAGTAACCACGGTTGGCATGACCGGACTATCCTTTCGGATGAAACTTCCATTACGGGCAATTTCGTCCAATTGGGTGGAACGGCTACAATGTCAGCTGATGGCGGTTATGACGACTCCAATTTCTCATTCGAATATTGGGCAGGCTCTTGGGATGAACCTCAGAACATGACATCGGGTGATGGCATAGCGTTGTTCAATGTTGTGGACTTTACCGATTATTCCAATATGTCGTTGAAATTTGAGTTGTATATACCATCGTCCAATCCGTGGAGCGCAGGTGCAATGCAGATAGTATTTGCCGGCTATGACATTATTACTTATTCGGGTTATTCGATTTCCGGTTACAGCGGTACTGTTGCCAGTCCCAATAATTATTTGTTCAACGGCGAAGGTTCGAATGGCGAAGAAAGCTATGGACGTGCTCTGTATCGTCCATGGACTTCAAGCGGCTCTTACGACACAGGCGATGAATGGGTGACTGTTACAATTGCGTTGTCCGACTTTACGTTTGACTATGTGGGTGGTAATGCTACGAGCGTACCAGATTCTGTCGAAGATTTTGCGAGCTTCCAGATTTTTGTCGTTGGTGGCGGTGTTAGTGGCACTGAATGTACGCCGATTTTCAAGATTGACAACATACGTGTAGTGCCAAACGAATAATGTGACATTTAATTAGCGAACTAAGATGAAAAAAATCAAAATATCGGCACTGTTGATGATGTGCCTGTTGGTTGTGAGCGGTTTCATGTTTACCGCTTGCGATAATGACGACCTTAGCACCAACCAGTTTACGGGAGGTGTGAGCCTCAACGTGTTTGGTCCGTGTCCGGTAACTCGTGGTGGTGTATTGCGCTTTATCGGTAGTGGAATGGATCAAGTAACAGGAGTCTTGATACCCGGATGCAGCGAGATTACGGGTGACGGTATTACTGTCGTGAGCAGTCAGGAAATCCGTGTTACCGTGCCGGAAGAAGCAGAAGAGGGGCAGATAACCCTTTATGCACCGGGTGTCACGATAACCACAATTACCAATATAACTTTCACCGAAACGGTAACTATCGAGAGTTTCGAGCCGTCGGTTGTAAAGCCGGGCGATGAGCTGACCATTACCGGTACTTATTTGGAACTGATGCATGCTGTGATCTTTTCCGACGAGGTTACGGTCAACGAAGAAGACTTCATCAGTCATTCACGCTATGAAATCAAACTTATCGTTCCTGCCGAGGCTCAGACCGGAGAAATAGGTGTTTCCGACCTTGCCATGCAAGAGGATGGCACTATCGAGGAGAATGGCATCGCCAATGAGGTTTACTCAGATAGTATTCTAACGGTGGTGTTGCCTGCTGTCACTTCGGTTAGCGGGAACACGACGGCAGCCAAGCCGGGTGACGTGATTACCATTGCAGGTACCGACCTCGACCTTGTAACAAGTGTGTTGATGCCTAATGACAGTATTGCAGAGTTCACCTATGATGCTGCTGATGGTACGATAGCAATAACCTTGCCGACCAGTGCATCGGATGGCGATGTACGCATAGTTCCGGCTTCGGGTGTCGAAGTCACGGCATTCAGTCTTGTAATGGCAGTGCCCACAGATCTCGTTTCCAATCCGGCAAGCGAATTGCGGGTTGATGATATAATTACCATTACGGGTACGAATCTCGACCTTGTGACCAATGTCACTTTCCCGGGTATGGAAGAGGACACCGAGCTTGCTTCGCAGAGCGAAACGGAAATTACGGTAGTAATGCCCGAAATGGCACAGTCGGGTGACCTCGTGTTGAATTTGATTAGTGGAAAGACTGTTACATTGGCAATCTCTACAGCCAAGCCCAAGAATTTGGTTTATCAATCGGCTTCGGTGGGTGGTGGTGACAACCTTGTTGTTACAGGTGATAATCTCGACCTTGTGGTGAGCGTGACGTTCTCGGGCGATGTATCGGTAAGTACATTTGTCAGCCAGTCGGAAACTGAACTCACTCTTGTAGTGCCTACTACGGCGGAGAGTGGTGTAGTGACATTCGCAATGAATAACGGTGAAACCGTTGAGGGCTCGGAATTGACCATAACCTCGCCAATTAGCGCATACCTTGTAAGTGCTCCGAGCAGACTCGTGCAGGGTGAAGTGGTAGAACTTGAGATTGCCAATGGCGAGCATCTCACCAACCTTACCATCAATGATGTCCAACCGCAATTCATCTGCGATGCTTCGAGCGGGATACTTACTCTTAAAGTACCTTCCGACATGAGCGGAACTTGCACCATGCTACTTATCTCGGATAACGGTGAAGTAAGTTATGAGGTAGAAATCGTGGGTAGTGAAACGACAATCTGGGAAGGTGAGGAGTATATAAATTGGACCGGCATGCAAGATCTTGCATGGGGTGGATATGACTGGAGCCAAGTATCTGCCGGTCAGACCCTGAATATATATTTAACCGAAGATACAGATTATGATTATTGGCAAATCCGTATTGCCAATGGCAGTTGGGAAGCATTGACCGATTGGAGTGCCTTGGTGGGCAGTAGCGAGCTCCTTTTGGATGCCGGTGCCACATCGTACTCTTACACATTGACCGAAAATGATGTGGAACAATTGGTTAATGAGGGTGGTCTTGTATTGACGGGCTGTTACTATACAGTCACCAGTATTACAATTGGCAATTAATATTCAATAGGCCTAAATACATTTGTTAAGTACCCGCCTGCAAGAGGTGGGCGGGTATTTTTCCTAACAGAGAATAAAAACTTCGTAAATGCAACATATATAATTTAGGATATTATGAAATTCATAAAGACAATACCTGCGGTGATGCTCATGGCATGTGCGCTTGTCGCTTGTGATGACGATGACCAAGTGATGGTGCAGACACCCGTGACGCTCCGTTCGCAGTCGATAACCGAAGGCTCTTCGGTGGTTGCAGGGTTAACCACTCAACTGACACTCGAATATAACTACCTGATGAGTGTCAATGAGTCGGTCGATATAACTATCAATGGGACAAGTCTCACGGCATCTCGTAGTGAAGACGATGGCAAAGACATAGTAATACCGCTTGACCTTGACGCAGGAACAGATTATACTATTTCCATACCCGAGGGAGCTTTTTATAATGCCGACAACACGACGATGACATCCGAGGCGTTGACTATCAATTTCTCGACAGTTGAGGGACCGTCGAAAGATGCCGTGTCAACCACGCTTTGTAATCCAAATGCATCACAACAGGCGCAAAATGTGTATGAATTCTTGCTCGAATCTTACACAACATACACTTTGTCGGGTGCAATGGCCAACGTAAACAACAATAACGATTGGGCCGACCTCATTAGTACTTCGACCGGTAGCTATCCGGCATTGACTTGTTACGACTTTATCCATCTTGCATATTCACCTGCCGATTGGATTGACTATAGCGACATTTCTCCGGCACAAACACAGTGGGACAACAACGGCCTTGTATCATATATGTGGCATTGGCTTGTACCCGACAACGAGGATGACTATAGAAATGGCAACGTAGAGAATTATGCCTATGACAACGACTTTGATGTTGAAGCAGCCCTGACCGAGGGAACTTGGCAACACGAAGTGATAGATGCCGACATAGCTAAGGTGGCAAGTTATCTGCAATTGCTTGAAGATGCGAACATACCTGTGTTGTGGCGTCCGTTGCATGAGGCTGCCGGCAATTATGGCGATGATGGAGCATGGTTCTGGTGGGGCAACAATGGTGTAGAAGCCACTAAGCAGTTGTGGATATACCTTTATGATAAGCTTGTCAATGAATATGGCCTCGACAACCTCATCTGGGTTTGGACTATCCAGTATAGCGAGGATGCAATTGATGAAGCCACGGCTGCTTATCCGGGCGATGAGTATGTGGATATAGTCGGTGTAGATGTTTATGAGGCTAATGTTGATTCAAAGGCAGCGCAATTTAACTATGCAGCAAGTGTGACCAACAATACCAAGATGGTGGCTATGAGCGAATGCGGCAACGTTCCTGATCCGGAAGTTTGCTTCGCATCGGGTGAGGCTTGGTCTTGGTTTATGGTTTGGTACTATCAGGATGAAGATGGTAATCTTGTGCTTACGCCGGACGATGACAACTTCAGCCTTAACACTACCGACTATCTGACTTCGGTCATGAGCAGCTCATGTGTATTGAATCGTGAAGATATGCCGAGTTTGCAATAATATAATTTAAGTAAATTTTTGTATGGAGATTTATAAAGATCCTAAGGTATCTGTTGCCGAAAGAGTTGCTGACTTGCTGAGGCGTATGACACTTGAAGAAAAGGTGGGACAGACCAACCAGTTGGTTGGCGTGGAACATTTTCGTCACAACCTTAGTTTGCTTAGTGAATCTGACTTGTTCCGCAATACGGCTCAAGCCATATATCCCGGACACAAGCCTGAGGAACTTGAGGAGTGGACGCGACAGGGAATTGTGGGGTCGTTTCTCCATGTAACTACCATAGAAGAGGCCAACCGCCTGCAACGGCTGGCAATGCAGAGCCGTCTGGCGGTGCCTCTCCTTTTCGGAATCGACGCGATACATGGCAATGCCAATTGTCCCGACAACACTGTTTATCCGACTAACATCGGTCTTGCCTGTTCGTTCAATCCCGAACTTGCAGGGCGCATAGCACGACAAACTGCCGCCGAGATGCGAGCCATGAACATGCACTGGACTTTCAACCCTAATGTGGAGATTGCCCGTGACCCTCGTTGGGGGCGTTGTGGTGAAACATACGGTGAGGACCGTTGCCTCGTGGAACGTATGGGTGTGGCCACGGTACAAGGCTATCAAGATGGGCTTGACCATTCGTCATGTGTGCTGGCTTGCGCGAAGCATTTTGTAGCAGGAAGCCAACCAGACAATGGCACTAATGGCAGTCCCGCCGACTTGAGTGAACGCACGTTGCGAACCATGTTTTTCCCGCCTTTCAAGGCTGCAGTGGATGCAGGAGCTGCGACGGTGATGATGTCGCACAATGAGTTGAATGGCACGCCGTGCCACAGCAACCGATGGCTCATGACCGATGTACTACGGGATGAATGGGGATTTAAGGGATTTGTTGTGAGCGATTGGATGGACATAGAACATATTCATGACCTGCACGGCACTGCCGAAACGGTTGAAGATGCCTTCTGTCAAAGCATTATGGCCGGTATCGACATGCATATGCATGGACCTGAATGGGTAGATGCCGTTTGTGCCATGGTGAGAGCGGGACGTATCAGCGAAGAACGTATCGACGAGAGTGTGCGGCGCATACTTGGCTATAAGTTCATGCTCGGACTGTTTGAGCAACCGTATGCCGATGAAACGACAACGATGCAGGTGCGTTTGTGTGACGAACATCGCAATACAGCTCTCGAAGCAGCACGACAGAGCATCGTATTGCTCAAAAACGACGGGTTGTTGCCGATAGATGCTGGTAAGTATCGCAAAATACTTGTTACGGGAATAAATGCCGATGACGAAAATATCATGGGTGACTGGTCGGCCAGTCAACGACGTGAAAATGTGACTACTATACTCGATGGAGTGCGTTATCTTGCTCCCGATGCACAAGTGGAGTTCGTCGATCAAGGTTGGGATCCGCGCAATATGGATCCGGAGCGGGTGACACGAGCTGCCGAAGCAGCCCGTGGTGCCGACCTTAATATAGTAGTTGCCGGAGAATACATGATGCGTTGGCGCTGGGACGAGCGCACTTGTGGTGAAGATACTGACCGCAGCGATATCGATCTTGTGGGATTGCAAAACGAGTTGATACGTCGCGTGGCTGAATCAGGCAAACCGACAGTGCTTGTGCTTATCAACGGTCGTCCGTTGGGAGTGGAATGGGCTGACGAGAATCTGCCTGCTATTATCGAGGCTTGGGAGCCGGGAATGTATGGTGGTAGGGCTGTCGCAGAGATTTTGTTTGGCAAAGTCAATCCGAGCGGCAAATTGTCGATTACCATACCACGCTCTGCTGGACAATTACACAGCTATTACGACCACAAGCCGTCGCAGTATTTCCACCCTTACGTGTGCAAGCCGTCGTCACCACTCTATCCGTTTGGTTACGGGTTGTCATACACCACGTTTTCTTATTCCAACCTTATTGCGGACGGTGAAATAAAGGCCGATGGCAGAGGCAAGATAGATGTGGCGGTGGACATAACCAATACGGGACAGCATGACGGTGTGGAAATTGCACAATTGTATATTCGTGACGAGTATAGCACATTCACGCGTCCGGTAAAGGAACTGAAAGATTTCAAGCGTGTGGAATTGAAAGCAGGCGAAAGTCGTAAGGTGTGTTTTACCCTTACTCCTGAAATGCTCGAAATGCTTGATGCCGACTATAAACGGATAATCGAACCTGGTGACTTCGTGATAATGGTGGGGTCATCAAGTCGTGATGAGGATTTATTGAGATTGAGGGTTAGCGTAAAAGCATAAAACAGTATCGATGAATAAATTTTGTTTGTTATATATCCCTATTTTGGCTATTGTTGCAAGTTGCTCGGGAACGAAGACTGCCGAAACCGTGAGTGAAATTATGACTCCGGCTGAAGAGTTGCATGTCCGCCTTGACAGCATTAGCAAAAAGGGTTTTGCCTTTGGAATGCATGATGCCACGGCGTATGGGCATTCATGGGTCGGAGTGGAGGACAGTTGCGATGTATATAGCGTGTGTGGCGACTATCCCGGAGTGATGAATTGGGATCTTGGACTTATCGAGTATGACAGCGACAAAGATCTTGACGGTGTTCCGTTTGATTTCATTCGCCGTGAAGTGGTCAAACAGGACAAGCGAGGAGGCATCAGCACATTCAGTTGGCATGTCCGTAATCCGTTGTCGAGAGGTAATTCTTGGAACACTGAAGGAGACTCGGTGGTGTATCAGTGCATTACTGAGGGCAATCCGCTTAACGACACCATAAAGACGTGGATAGGGCGTGCTGCCGATTTCATAGGCTCGTTGCGTGACGATGAGGGTAAGCGCATAGGAGTGGTGTTCCGTCCGTGGCACGAACACACCGGCAATTGGTTCTGGTGGGGACGTGACCATTGCTCGGCTGACGACTACAAGGCACTGTGGCAATTGACTTATGACATTTTTGTCGAGAAGGGAATTGACAACGTGCTATGGGCCTATTCCCCCGACAAGGATAACGTGACTGATGTCGCAAGCTACATGGAACGCTATCCGGGTGACAGCATAGTTGACATTCTTGGCGGTGATGTTTACCACTTTGACGGAGAAAAAGGGGTAGAAACTTATATAAATAGAGTAAACTATGTGATAGGTGCCGCTTGTAAGGTGGCTGAGGAACGTGAAAAACTTGTTGCATTCACCGAAACAGGCAGTGAGGGCATTCCGATGCCTGACTGGTGGACTGAGGTGTTGCTGAAAAATATAAAGCAATATCCCATTTGCTATATATCTGTGTGGCGCAATGCACACGACAATCCCGATCACTATTTTGCTCCTTACCCGGGACATTCGTCGGTGTCGTCGTTTATCGAGTTTTATAACGATGATAGAACTTTTTTCGCCAAAGATTTAGAAAAAATACAATAAACGAAATTAATACAAATTGACAGAAATTATGGCAATTTTTGATGAGAGAAAAAACAGAATAGAGCGCGAGTACGAGGCATTGATAAGCCGTAAAAATGAGAAGATTGAAGGCAACGGTATTTTCTGCCGTTATAAAAATCCTGTATTGACTGCTCAGATGGCTCCTCCGTTCTGGCGTTACGATTACGATCGCGAAAGCAATCCTTACTTCATGGAACGCATCGGCGTGAATACTGTGCTCAACTCCGGGGCAATCAAATGGAATGGCAAATATGTGTTGGTAGTGCGGGTTGAAGGTAGTGATCGCAAGTCGTTTTTTGCAGTTGCCGAGAGCCCCAATGGTATCGATAACTTCCGATTCCATGACCATCCCATCACGATGCCCGACACCGAAGATCCTGCTGTGAATGTATATGATATGCGTCTCACCGCTCATGAAGATGGTTGGATATATGGCTTGTTCTGCGTTGAACGCCACGATCCTGCTTTCCCCAATGACTTAAGTGCCGCGACGGCGGCTTGCGGTATAGCTCGCACCAAGGATCTGGTTAACTGGGAACGTCTTCCCGACTTGAAGAGCAAAAGTCAACAGCGTAACGTGGTGTTGCATCCTGAGTTTGTCAATGGCAAGTATGCTCTCTATACACGTCCACAGGACAGCTTTATTGATGCCGGTAGCGGTGGTGGTATCGGCTGGGCATTGATTGATGATATCACAAATGCGGTAGTTACCGAAGAGCGAATTATCGACCAGCGCTTCTATCACACCATAAAAGAATCAAAGAACGGAGAAGGTCCGCACCCCATAAAGACATCTAAGGGGTGGTTGCATCTTGCCCACGGTGTGCGTAATTGTGCTTCGGGACTTCGTTACGTGCTTTATATGTATATGACATCGCTCGAAGAGCCTTGGCGAGAAATTGCCACCCCCGGAGGTTACTTGATGGCACCTGTCGGTGATGAGTATGTGGGTGATGTGATGAATGTGTTGTTCTCAAATGGATGGATTGCTGATGAAGACGGGACGGTTTATATCTATTATGCTTCATGCGACACCCGTATGCATGTGGCTACATCTACAATTGACCAACTTGTTGACTATTGCATGAATACTCCGGTCGATGGGTTGACTACCGGAGAATCGGTAAAAACTTTAAACCGATTAATTGATAAAAACCTGAAAATAATAAAGTAAATAAGAAAAGCCCCCCTCAATCCCCCCCGAGGGGGGACTTGCCAAATATTTGCTGCTATAAAGCAAGCAATAGGCAACAGTGATTGGATACCTAAAGAACCTACGCACAACAGTGAATAACTCTTTGGCAAGTCCCTCCTTGTGAGGGATTTTTAGGGGGGCTTTCTGTTTATGATACCTTTAAAAGAAAAAATCGGATATGGCTTTGGCGACATGGCTTCCTCGATGTTTTGGAAAGTGCTGTCGTATTATTTGCCATTCTTCTATTCCAACATTTTCGGATTAAGCCTTGTTGACAGTGCAATGTTGCTTATCGTCACCCGTATATGGGATGCCGTTACCGATCCCGTGATGGGAACTATTGCCGACCGTACTAAGACTCGTTGGGGCAAGTACCGACCTTATTTATTGTGGTTTGCCGCTCCGTTTGCCATTTGCGGTGTATTGGTCTTTACCACTCCTGAATGGAGTTATGAAGCCAAGCGTGTGTGGGCTTATTTCACATATATATTGATGATGACCGTTTATACGGGCATCAATGTGCCGTATGGCGCAATGCTCGGTGTGATTACCGATGATTCGCATCAAAAAACGGTGTTCTCGTCCTATCGTATGTTTTTTGCTTATGGAGGTAGCTTCATTGCACTTGCATCGTGGGAACCGTTGTCTAATTTTTTTGGTAAGAACGTTTTTGGTTCGGTTGAAATACCTAATGCGGTTGCCGGCAACCAATGGGCTATGATTTGTATTGCTGTTGTTTGCTTTCTATTGTTCTTATGTTGCTTCGGGCTAACCAAGGAGCGTATAAAGAGCGTGTCAAATGTGTCGGTTGGCAGCGATATTAAGGGACTTCTTGCCAATGTGCCATGGTGGCTTATGATAGGGATTGCATTGTGTACCAATCTTTTTAACACCGTGCGCGGCTCTACGGTGGCATATTTCTTTGCCGATGTTGTAGCTCCCGGTGGTGCCGAAGTCAATCTTATGTTGTTCGGCATACAGGTGCTGTTTTATGCGGGGTTGTTCTTGAGCGTGGGTGAAGTTTCCAATATGATAGGTGTATCGCTCACTGTGTCAATAACTAAGTTCCTCGGCAAGAAAGGTACATTCATCTGGACTAACATTATGCTTGTGGTGTTGAGTGTGACGTTTTTCTTTGTGCCACTTAGCCAGACCGGTTTTTGGATAATGTTATTGCTGCAAATTTTGATTTCATTATGTACGGGTATTATTTCTCCGCTCATTTGGAGTATGTATGCCGATGTTTCGGACTATGCCGAACTCAAATATAGGACAGCTTCTACAGGGCTTATATTCTCATCGTCTTCGATGGCGCAGAAGTTTGGAAGTGCTTTCGGCGGTGCAGCAGTCATGTGGATATTGGGTAGTTTCGGTTATGTTACCAATCTTGCCCCCGGGCAGGTTCAACCCGATGAAGCTGTCTCATGCCTTTGGTGGCTGATGAGCTGGATTCCGGCATTGGTGGCAGCATTGGCGGTGGCGGTGGCATTCTTTTATCCGCTTAACACCAAGCGCATGAATGAAATAGAAGTACAACTGAAGAAAGCACGCATCGAAAGTGGTGTTGAAGGAGCTAAATAAAGTTATTACTTTTGTAAAAATTTTAGGGAACTATGAATGTTGATGTGCAACAATTCCGTGCCGAGCTTCTTGACAATGTGGAAAACAATATCTTGGCATATTGGATTGACAAGATGGTTGACCCACGTGGAGGCTTTTATGGTCGGCGTGACGGTTATGACAAGCTCGATGCCGATGCCCCTAAAGGAGCTATATTGAACGGTCGCATATTATGGTCGTTTGCTGCTGCTTATCGTATAACAGGCAAACCGGAATATCTTGAAATGGCACAGCGAGCCAAACGTTATATTATCGATCATTTCTATGATACGGAATATGGTGGGATATATTGGTCGCTAAATGCTGATGGTACGCCACTTGACACAAAGAAACAGTTTTATGCAACAGGCTTTGTGATATATGGTCTTAGCGAACTCGTCCGAGCCTGTGGCGATGAGGAGGCTCTTGATTATGCCTGTCGGTTGTTTCACGATATAGAACTCCATAGCCGAGACCAAGTACAAAGGGGATATGTCGAGGCCTGTACCCGAGAATGGGGTGAAATTGCCGATATGCGCCTGAGTGACAAAGACGAAAACGAAAAGAAAACAATGAACACCCATTTGCATATAATCGAACCATATACGAATTTGTATCGTGTGTGGAAAGATGATGAATTGAGAGTCGCAATAGCCGACCTTATGGATGTGTTCTTCGATGTGATGGAAGACAAGCATAGCCATCATTTGGGATTGTTTTTCGATGAAAACTGGGCGCGCCACGATAATGAACAATCGTTTGGTCACGACATCGAGGCTTCGTGGCTGTTACTTGAAGCTGCACAGGAGCTTGGCGACAACGACTTGATTGCAAAAGCTCTCTCGCACACTTGGAATATAGCCGAGGCGGCATTGCAAGGAAGGTGTTGCGATGGGTCGATGGTTTATGAACGCCATGGCAACGGGTCGTATGACAACGACAAGCACTGGTGGGTACAAGCCGAGCAGATAGTCGGATTGGTTTATTTATATAAGTTCCATGGCTATGACAAGGCTCTTGAAATGGCTGTGCAGACATGGGAATATGTGAAGAAAAATCTTGTAGATGCCGAGAATGGTGAATGGTATTGGAGCAGGAAGTCGGATGGTAGCATCAATCGAAATGAAGACAAAGCCGGTTTTTGGAAATGCCCTTACCATAATAGCCGTATGTGCCTTGAAACTTATACTGTTTTAGGTTAAAAAATGATAATGTAATGGATAGAACCAAAAATATCAAACCGTTTAAATTTGTTCCATATCTTAAATCTGTGCTTTGGGGTGGGGAACGAATCGCCCGATATAAGGGTATAGTTACAGACATGCATCAAATAGGCGAAAGTTGGGAACTTTCGGGTGTCGAGGGGCATGAGTCGGTTGTTGCCGATGGTGAAGACAAGGGGATTACTTTACCTGAGTTGATACGAAAATACAAGGGTGATCTTGTCGGTGACTCTGTGTATGAGAAGTTTGGCGATAAATTCCCGTTGCTTGTGAAGATTATAGATGCCAAGCAAGATTTGTCGCTTCAGGTACATCCCAATGACAATCTTGCACGCGAGCGTCATAACAGTTTCGGAAAAACCGAAATGTGGTATATAATAGATGCTGATGAAGGGGCATCTATTTATGCAGGTCTTTCCAAAAACATCTCTCCTGATGATTATAAACGCATGGTAGCCGAAAATACCATTATGGAAGCTGTTGCACGGCATGATTCTTACGGCGGCGACCTGTTCTTCCTGCCGGCGGGACGTATCCATGCCATTGGTGCGGGAAACTTGCTTGCTGAGATACAGCAAACGTCTGATATAACATATCGTGTGTATGACTTTGGACGGCTCGATGCCAATGGCAAACCGCGAGAATTGCACACCGAGCTTGCAATGGATGCCATCGACTATACGGTGTATGACAATTACAAGTCGGATTATGTGCGTATCGAGGAGGGAGAGACTGAACTCGTGAACTGTAATTACTTTGATGTGCACAAGATAAACGTGACTTGTGTGTGTGATATCGATTCGAGCCGGTGCGACTCGTTTCGCATCATAATGTGTCTTGAAGGAGCAGTGGAGATTGTGGATAATTTCAACAATGTGACCGAGATGCACAGGGGAGAAACTATCCTTGTTCCGGCGGCTACATCGTCATTGCGTATCACCGGCAATGCCACATTGATTACGGCTACGGCATAGAATTATTTTTAATGAGCCGGTGTGGTAAATACGCCGGCAGATGGTTAACCAAAGAGGAGGATATATGTATGGCCAAGAGGGATACACGTATCCTCTTCTCTGTGTGTTAATGCCAAAATATTATCGTATTGTTACGGCTGTTGTTGGACAAAAAGTGTACCTTTGCATAGTAAGGATAATATTAAGTGATGATTAACTTTACGCCGTTGGTAAGGCCATTGTTTGAGAACCGTATTCGTCAGTCGATAAGATTTATTGACCATGGCGATGTGGTGCAGCGTCAACAACTTTATGAGTTGTTGGGACAAGCGAGTTTTACTGAGATAGGGCAGAAATATAAGTTTATCGACAGCCTTACTTATAACCAGTTTCGCGAACGTGTGCCGTTGCACAGTTATGAGGATTTGCGTCCTGCAATCATGCGGATGGTGGCTGGTGAAAAAGATGTGTTGTGGCGTGGAGTTACAACACGTTTTGCGCAATCTTCGGGTACAAGTAACGGAAAGAGCAAATACATCCCTATCACGGTTGACTCGCTGCAGCGATGCCACTATCAGGGAGCTTTTGATGTAGTGGCTCATTATCTCAATATAAACCAAGACAGCCGCATTTTTGCAGGGAAAAGTTTTATCTTGGGTGGAAGTTTTGCCAACGAACTTAAATTGAATCGAGGGGTTAAGGTGGGAGATTTGTCGGCCAATTTGATAGAAAATATCAATCCCATTGCCAACATCGTGCGTGTGCCGAGTAAACGTATCGCCTTGATGCCTGATTGGGAACAGAAACTTCCTGCGCTCGTGGAAAACAGCATGAACGAGGATATTACTAACATCTCGGGGGTGCCATCATGGTTTTTAACTGTACTCGAAAATGTATTGCAACGAAAGGGTGTACAGTGCATACATGACGTTTGGCCGCATCTTGAGGTCTTTTTTCATGGTGGCATTAGTTTTGAGCCTTACCGTAACAGATATGCACAACTGTGTGATCCTTCACGGATGCACTATCTTGAAACCTATAATGCATCGGAAGGTTTCTTTGCCGTGCAGACATCTTGGGAAACCAATTCCATGATGCTGTTGCTCGATACAGGGGTGTTTTATGAGTTTATTCCACTTGAAGATGTTGACAGTGACAATCCACGTGTTTTCCCATTGTGGGAAGTTGAACGTGGTAAAACCTATTCCCTTGTCATTACGGCAAATAATGGGTTGTGGCGTTACAAGATAGGTGACACGGTTAAAATAGAGCAGACAGCACCGGTGAAAATAAAAATTACCGGGCGCACATGCCATTTCATTAATGCTTTTGGTGAAGAATTGATGGTGTTCAATGCCGATGAGGCAATTAAGCGTGCTTGTCACGACACTGCGGCGGCGGTCAGAGATTATACGGCTGCACCCGTGTATGCTTCAGAAGGGCGGCGTGGTCATCATCAATGGCTTGTAGAATTTTCCACGCCTCCTTATGATATCAAGAAATTTGCTGAACGGCTTGATGCGCATCTGAAAGAACTTAACAGCGACTACGAAGCCAAGCGTTATAAGAATATATTTCTCGATGGCCCCGAAATCGTAATGGCATCTAAAGGATTGTTCGAGCGATGGTTGGGCAAGACCGGCAAATGCGGCGGACAACGGAAAGTGCCACGTTTGAACAACGACAGAGCTCTGATGTCGCAAATGCTCGAAATGAATAATGAAAATAGTAACATATAAAAACATTAGACAATGATTTCCAGATTCTTTTCATTAATTACTTGTTTGTCGGTGGCTTTGGTTGCTTTGGCACAATCACCAAAGTATATATTCTATTTCATAGGCGATGGCATGGGTATGGGACATGTTATTACGGCTCAAACCTACAATCGCACGGTGCTTGGCAATGAGGAATTGTTGCCTATGATGCAATTCCCTGTATCATCGCTTGTAATGACTTATTCGGCAAATAGCAAGATTACCGATTCGGCTGCTGCCGGAACGGCACTCTCGACAGGAAGCAAGACCAATAACGACATGATTGGGGAAGCTCCGGACGAAGCCCCTGTTTATAGTATAGCTACTGAATTGCAAAAGTTGGGTTATGGCATAGCAATCGGAACTTCGGTTCCGCCCGATGATGCTACTCCGGGTGCTTTTTATGCTCATGCCAAATCGCGTAAGATGTATTATGAAATAGGGCTTGACATGGCACATAGTGGCTACGACATGTTCGTGGGATCCAAATTGCGCGGACTTAAAGATGGTGCCGGACGTGAAACCGGTCTTATCGATACGCTTCGTGTACACGGATATACCGTGGTTGAAGGACGTGAAGCCTTTGAAAAAAATAAGGATAAGGATAAAATAGTGTTGCTCAACAATGACAAGACTCTTGAACATTTTGGTTACACTATCGACAGTATAGATGCCAATCTGCATTTGCCTTATATCACTCAGGCTTGCCTTGACCATTTGATGCGTGTGTCACCCGACAAGTTCTTCATGATGATTGAAGGCGGTAATATTGATTGGGCGGCTCATGCTAATGACGGCGGCGCAGTGGTGAAAGAAGTGTTGAACTTCAATCAGGCCATAGAGATTGCATATAACTTTTATAAGCAGCATCCCGATGAAACACTTATTGTGGTCACAGCTGATCACAATACCGGAGGTATGCAAATGGGAGTGAAAAACGGCCCCAAAGAAGTAAATCTGAAAAATATGGATTATCAGCGGGTGTCGATAGAAAAATTTCAAATGTATTGTAAGAATCTTATCGATTCAGGCAAGACTGTGGAATGGGACGATATGAAGGCTTATTTACAGGCAAATCTTGGCTTATATGGCCCGGTTCCTGTTGATGGAAAACATGACAAGGCTATCCGCGACAAGTTTGAAAAGACATTTATCAGCCATGAAAGTTATGACACCAAGACTCTTTATACTACATATAATGAATTTGTTTATGAAGTGTTTACCACTCTCGACCACATAAATGGCATTGGATGGACTACATTGAGCCATACAGGTGACTTTGTGCCGGTGTTTGCAGTTGGTGTCGGTAGTGAGCTTTTTATGAATGTAAATAATAATATCGATATTCCAACAAAGATACGCCGTATTGCAGGAATCACAAAATAGGATAGTTCTGTATAATATAGCATTTGCGAGCCGCAATAAATGTGGCAACGTTCTTTGTGCTGTTTTTGACACAGGTTGTAATGTGGAATTGGCAGATTATGGTTAAATTTGCAACACGCTTAATAAAAATGCTTTTATGGAAACTACACGACAATCACGCATAGCACGACTGATTCAAAAGGAATTGGGTGAAATTTTCCGCCTACAGACGGCAAAATTGGGCAATATCATAATATCGGTATGTTCGGTGAGGGTTTCTCCCGACTTGAGCATTGCGCATGTGTATCTGAGTATCTTTCCATCGGCAAAGGCTGCACTGTTGTTGCAAAATATCACCCGTAATGCCAAGACTGTGCGCTATGACTTGGCTCAACGGGTACGTTTCCAATTACGAAAAACGCCTGAATTGCTTTTCCATCTTGATGATTCGCTCGATTACATAGAGCATATCGACCAGTTACTTGAAGAAGATCGCAAGAAGCATCCGGGCAGTGCAAGCCGCATTGATGAAGATGGAGAAACAGTAGCAACTGAATGAATTTTGTATTTAAAGTAGCTTTACGCTACTTGAAGTCAAAAAAAACGCACAGTGCGGTCAACATCATCTCGATAGTGTCGGTGTGCGGGGTGGCAGTCACTACTGCCGCTATGGTGTGTGTACTGTCGGTATTTAATGGATTTTCCGGACTTATAGGAGCAAAACTTGCCAAGCTCGACCCTCCGCTTGTGATTACTTCTGCAAAAGGAAAGACAATTGCCAATGCTGATAGTGTAGCTTCAGAGGTAGTACAAATTGCAGGAGTTGCAATGGCTGTGCCGACCATTACCGAGCATGGGCTTGCAGTGTATGACGATTATCAAATGCCAGTGTTGATAAAAGGTGTGACGGATGGGTATAACCGCTTGACCGACATCAACGATGTGATAATCGATGGTGAGTTTATGCTTGATGATGGAGTGGTGCATTATGCTGTGTTGAGTGTCGGTGTCGCTTTGCAATTAAGAACCCGTCCGGGATTTGTCGAAGGTGTTCGTATCCTTGCTCCTAAACGTATGGGGAACATCAATCTTGCCAATCCTGCCGGAGCATTTCGCTCTGATACTGTTTTTGTGGCTGGAGTGTATCAAGTGGATCAAAGTGATTATGACCGAGATATGATGATAATACCAATTTCATCGGCACGATTCCTGTTTAATTATCAAACCGAGGCTACCGATATTGAAGTGTCGCTTGTTGCCGATGCCGACGAAACTCGTGTTATGAAAGAGATTTCTACACTGTTGGGTGATGAATTCACTGTAAAAAACCGTTTGATGCAGCAGGCTTATGCTTTCAGAATGGTCAATATTGAAAAGTGGGTTACATTTTTACTGTTGGGGTTCATCATGGTGATAGCCACTTTCAATGTCATCAGTACTCTGTCGTTGCTTATAATAGAGAAAGATGAAAGTATTGCCACATTCCGCAATATGGGAGCTACCAATAAGCAGATAATCCGTATATTTGTCGTTGAAGGATGGCTTGTGTCGCTTACGGGTGCCGTTGCCGGCATTGTTGTTGGGCTTTTGCTGTGTTGGGTGCAACAAGCATTTGGGTTGATAGAATTGCAAGGAGCAACGGAGATGCTTGTTGTAAAAGAGTATCCTGTGGAAGTGCAACTAACCGATTTGTTTGTGGTTTTTGTTGCTGTGGCTTTGGTAGGATTGATGACTTCGCTTGTTACGTCGATAGTCATGCGTCGCAAACTCAGTCGCTAAGAGATTTTTATTGATTGTGTACGATTTTGGTGTCGCATTCGTGGTTGCAATGTCGTTATATTCAGGTGAACGGTGTTATTATTTTACCTGTTCTTGCCGGGTTTAGTATGGTTTGCGGTACTTCGATTCGTTTGCGTCATCGAGTATGCTCAAATAGCTTGTATATCGCGATTGGCTTATCAGGTTCTGATCGACAGCGTTGCGTACGGCGCATCCCGGCTCATGCGTATGGGTGCAATTATAGTACCGACAATCGGACGATGCCCGGAATATCTCTGGAAAATAATGTGCCACTTGACCCGAGTTGAAATCGATAGTGCCAAAGCCTTTGATTCCCGGAGTGTCGATAATATAACCGCTACAGGGTAAAGGGAACATTTCAGAAAATGTGGTGGTGTGCATACCTGTGTGGTGGGATGTGCTGATGTGACCCACCTTTAGGTTGATACCCGGGATTAGCATGTTGATAATGGTTGATTTCCCAACACCTGAGTTGCCTGAAAATAGAGTTGTCTGTCCCGATGCAAGTTGCAAGATTCGGTCGATGCCTTCATGTTTGGCATCGTTGGTGGCCGACATCATTATCACGTCATAGCCTATGGTGGTGTACAGATGGCGTAAAGCAACGGCATATTGAAGTTCTTCGTTGTCAAGCAGGTCTATTTTGTTTATTACAATAACGGACTTGATTCCGTAGGCCTCGGCTGTGGCAAGGAAGCGGTCGATGAATGTTGTACTTGTTTCTGGCTCTTTTACGGTAACAATAAGGAAAGCCATATCAATGTTGGCTGCAATGATGTGAGACTCTTTCGACAGGTTGCTTGCTTTGCGTATTATGTAGTTGCGTCGTTCGTCTATAGCCGTGATGAAAGCTGTGCCATCGGTGGCAGTGGGAGAGATTTCCACATTGTCGCCCACGGCTACGGGATTGGTAGTGCGTATTCCTTTCAGGCGGAAATTTCCCTTGATTTTACAATTTATGGTGTCGCCTTGGAGTGTTTTTACAACATACCAACTACCGGTATTTTTTATAACCAATCCTTTCATCTTGGTGGCAAAGTTAGTGTAACGTAATTGTAAAAACAAATTTTTTACAATTGCGGCTTGATGATTGATGCATTACGGCGAAGTCCTTCAAGTCGTGTGCGACGTATTGCACTGTGGGCAAAAAGATGGCGAAACCGCGAAGGTGTCATTGTGATAATCTCTTTGATGGTTAGATTCAGAAATTCGGCTGATGGGTTGAAATCTGAAATGTCAGTTGGTTGTGCATTTTGATTATGCGGGCAAACGAGTTGGCATGTATCGCATCCGTAAACACGATTGCCGACCACTTTATCCACCCATTCGGGTAATACACCGCGACGTTCTATAAGTTGGCAAGACAGGCATCGCCGGGCATCGAGTGCTGTTCCCCCTTGCAGCGCGTTTCCGGGACAGGCTTCTTCGCAACGATGACAATTGCCGCATGAGAGTGTACATTGACTGTCGGGTGGAACATCAAGTGTGGAAACAAGTTCGCCAAGAAAAAAGAATGAGCCTCGTTTCGGTATGATTAGATTGTTGTTACGCCCGATGAATCCTATCCCGGCTTTGAAAGCCCAATATCGTTCACGGAGTGGTGCTGTATCGACGCATGGGCGTGATTTGCAACCTGTTTCCTGCTCAATGAATGAAGCAAGGCGATATAAACGTTCCTTTACTACCTCATGATAATCACGTCCGTAGGCATATAGCGCAAATTGTGGAGCATCGGCCGGTTGATGGATTTGCGGCAGATAATTTATTGCCGTGCAGATGATTGTTTTAGCTCCATCGAGCAGCAGTCGAGGGTCGTTACGTTCATTGCAATAACGGGCAGTGTAGTGCATGCAATCGTTATATTTCGCAGCAATCCAGTGTTCATACTGATCCACTGCCCATTGCTCTACAGGCTCGGCTCGTGCAAAACCACATGCGTCAAAACCGAGTGATAAGGTTTTTAGCCGTATGTGTTCACGTAATTTATGGCTCGATAAGTGGTAGGAACTCATAATCTTGTTTCAATAGCCATTCTATGGCACGAGGCAGGGCATATTTCATGTTGGTTTCGGCTTTCAAGGAATCGTGAAATACTATGATTGACCCGTTACGTGCATATCGTTTCACGTTCCTAAACACCTGTTCGCCCGTGAGTTTGCGGTTGTAGTCGCGTGTCACAAGGTCATACATAACTATGTTGTAATGATTTTTTAGCAATCGAGCCGTTCCCCATCGCATTATGCCGTGGGGAGGTCGGAACAGAGTAGAGCCGATTAGTTCTTCGGCCTCTTTGACATTGCGCAAGTAGGTGCGGGTTGTTACAAGAGAGCTTTGTACATGGCTCATAGTGTGGTTGCCCACGCTGTGTCCCCTGCGCCTGAGTTCTTGAAACAGGTCGGGATTGCGCAGCACGTTTTCGCCTACGCAGAAAAAAGTTGCTTTTATGCAGTAACGGTCGAGTGTGTCGAGTACCCAAGGTGTGACTTCTGGTATCGGGCCATCGTCAAATGTGAGGTACACGGCCTTTTTCTTACGTTTAAGCCGCCAAATAGCTTCGGGGAAAAGCATACGGTATAGTAATGGAGGTCGTTCGATTAACATATATATTTCCTTATGATAATGCCGCACTACGCGGTCATTTGAACGCAAAAGTGCGGCATTACGTGTAACTTTTGATTTTAGTTATTGTTATTTTCTTTGCCTGAATTGTATTTGTCTGGTAAGATTCATCCCTCTTGCTTCAAGAGCCTTGACCTTGTTCTCAGTCTGTTCGTCGGTGGCAATTACGCTATACCAGTCAAGCAAGTCCATAACATAATGTTGGTCTATGTACTGGTCGTTGTAAGACAATCGGCGATAGTCGTTAAGATCGAGTGACTGGCAGAATATTGCATATTGAGCATATCGGTCGATTTCCCTGTCGAGTATGTCGAGAGCCTTTTGTGTGTCGGCTTCGCTTTGGCATTCCTCGCCAATCAAGGCATAAGCCTGTGCAATACGTTGGCCAATCTGTATAGAGTATGGCGCAGATGCTTCGGGCAGTTTTTCAACCATCAGGTCAAGCACCTCGCGAGCCTTGTCGTATTTGCCTTCATAGATTAAAGCAAGGGCAAGGTCGGTAATGGTGGAACGTGTTGTTGTGACCATGCGGCTTACTGTTTCATCGAGGTATAAATGTCCGTCTTTATCTTTGTCGAGTCCGCCCCAACGGAATTTGTTGACCACATTGTCATACATTTTGTCGGTGTTGACTGCTATGGCTCCGGAACTATTGTTGGAGCGTATCGGCGTGAGTTGGTAGGCCATACCGGTACATTGCAAGTATGGCGACAGACCGAGATAGTAGCTTTCCGGTACTGTCATTGCGAAGTAAACAGGGCGTTTCCATCCTTCATTTATGCTCGATGATATTATGTCGAGACTCATCACTTTGCTCGAAGACATCGCCATTTCCCGTGCAGTGTATTGGTCGGCAAGCATGTTGCAACTTATGGATTCATTGATGGCTGCTGCGTGTTTGGGACTTACGACACCGGCATCTACCACTGCCTGTGAGTCAACAGGGATGTACATCACAGGATATTTTATTTCTGGCAATTGCCATTCATTGCTTTTGTTTTCGTTGGAGTAGTATTGCCGCAGAGAAACTTGCACCGGAACAGGCATAGTGTCGGGGTATATGAAATACCCGTACTGCCGACTATTGTAGGCGAATGTTGAAGCGTCTGCCATCATGGGTAAAGAGGCCGATTCATAGGCCGGCCGGCGCATTTGGTCGATATACCAGTCGGTGGACAAGTAGCTGAGGTTTACGACACGTACATCGGTACGATATCCTTCCACTTCTTGGCAATACCACAAGGGGAATGTATCATTGTCACCGTTTGTGAATATGATACCATTTTCATCGACGCTCGACAGATAGTTCATACCGAAGTCGCGTGTTGTATATCGACCGGAACGGTCGTGGTCGTCCCATGTTTGGCTCACCATCTGCAAAGGAACAATAAGCCCTATGATACAGGCTATAATAGCTACTGTAATACTTTTTTTGCTGTTAATCAGTTCATTGGTGTCAGTATCATTGATTGATGATTTTGATGCAACGTTATGACCATTCTTCTTTTTACTTAAAAGGAATATCAGGGTTTTCCATAGTCCGGCTACACCCATTCCCACCCAGATGGCAAATGCGTAGAACGAACCGGCAAAAGAATAATCACGTTCACGTGGCTGATTGGGCGTTTGGTTAAGGTATATCACAATGGCGATACCGGTCATGAAAAACAAGAAGAATATAACCCAAAACTGTTCAATACCACGCTTGTCGGTGAAAGCTTGCCACAATAGGCCGATTATGCCGAGTAGCAGTGGTAGGAAATAGAACACATTATGCCCCTTGTTGCCAGTGGATAGTTCAGACGGCAAAAGCGATTGGTCGCCAAGTCGTGGATTGTCGATAAACGAGATACCGCTCACCCAGTTGCCATGAGTGATCTCTCCTTGGCCTTGTATGTCGTTCTGCCTGCCGACAAAATTCCACATGAAGTACCGCCAATACATATAATTGAGTTGGTAGTCAATGAAGAATCGCAGGTTTTCGAGCATCGTCGGCTTGACTTTCGTTTCGGTTCTTATAGGCTTGCCTTGTTCGTCGATTTGCGTGGTGGCTTCCACTTGTCTTCCTTTCAATCCTACCCAATCGCGATATTGTGTGGCATGAGCAGAGCTGTATATGCGTGGGAAGAGCATTTTCATTTCGGGCGAATATTCGTAACTTTCCGAATAACCGATGGCTTTATAACGGTCGGGTTGGTCGGGTGATGTTTTGACTTCTTTTGCATATAGTGTTTTGCCTCGGTGTGTCACAGGTTTCAGTACATCACTGCCCGGTTGACGTTGGTAAACAATAGGAGCATTTAACGTTTGACCATAGAACAGAGGACGGTCGCCATATTGTTCACGGTTAAGGTAGCTGGCAAGGGCAAACACATTATCGGGTGAATTTTGATCCATAGGCGTTTGTGCCGATGAACGTATCAGAATCAAGGCATACGATGAATAACCGATGAAAATTACAAGTATGCTGAGTACTGTGATTGAGAATATGCGTGCAGGAATGCGGCGGCACCACCTAAACAGGTAGAGCAGCAATGCCACGATAAGCACGAATGGCAGGAACCAGCCATCGCCGATGAATAGCATTCCCGAAAGGAATACGCTCAGAAAGAACGATAGCTTGATAGCTGTTGGGTTTTTTTGCCGATAAAGTTCATAAAGGCACCAAATAAACACGCCAATTACGGCAATTGCGTAGATGAGTACACCGGTGTTGAACGGCATCCCTATTACGTTGACACAATACAGTTCGATGTATTGTGCCATTTCGATGAAGCCCGGGACAAGACCGTAAAGGATAAGTACAATAATGCCGAACGAAACAAGCAGTGCCAATAATGACCCCTTGACAGATGTATTATTAAATTTCTTGTAATAGAAAACAAGCACTATTGCAGGTATGCAAAGCAGGTTGAGCAGATGGACTGCTATTGAAACGCCTATTACGTAGGCTATCAGTATCAGATAACGGTCGCTATGTGGCTCTTCGGCACGGTTCTCCCATTTTAGAATGAGCCAAAAGACGAGAGCTGTGCAGAATGATGAGAAGGCATATACCTCGCCTTCAACAGCCGAAAACCAGAATGTATCGCTCCATGTATAGACGAGTGAGCCGGCAATTCCACTGCCAAAGATGACAAGCATTTGCACCAAAGAAAAACTTTTGGTATCATCCTTTGCCACAAGCCTTCTGACGAGATGCGTAATGGTCCAGAATAACAACAGTATGGTGGCTGCACTGAGCAATGCCGACATGGAATTGACACACATTGCCACAGTCGATGGGTCGCTGCTGAAATTAATGGCAAATCGTGCTGCCAACATGAAAATTGGGTTGCCTGGCGGGTGGCCAACTTCGAGCTTGTAACCTTGTGAAATAAATTCGCCGCAGTCCCAGAAACTTGCGGTCGGCTCGATGGTCATTAGGTAAGTAGCGGCTGCAATCGCAAACATTAACCATCCGAGAGCATTGTTTAGAATGTTGAAATTTTTCATTCGCTGTGCGTTATGCTGCATAATTTTATTCAAGTTGCAAATATAGTGCTTAAAACTTGCACAGAAAGCAGCTTCGTATATATTTTAGGCTTTTTTACAATACAGAGTATGGTTGGTAGAGACTTACAATGCCAATTGTAGTGGGTAAGCAGAAAAAATCGGCGCATTTTGACATGCGGTTTTGCTGTGCCGTCGTGTGGCATGATTGTTGTCGTATTAATAGAAGTAACGTTATATATCACCCGATTATGGAAATTTCTGTAAAAGACTTCATGCTCAAGCAACCTAATTATCCGGAGGTTGCCGAAAGTGATAAATATTATATGACGCTTGCAGGAAGGTTGGCTAAAATTTGGGATAATTCCCGTCTGTTGATGAACATTGGTGAAGATGTACGTCGTGACGTGGTGCTTGCCGTAACAGGCTATTTCCAAGACATTATAGCCGATGCCGGAATATGGAGGTCGTTCTCGACGGTCTGCTATAAGTTATATGGCTACCCTTTACCATTTTTCGACCGTCCGGATGATTATGTGGACAGTGAGCTTAATCTTGTTGATGTGCAATTTGTTATTTGGTATATTATTGACAGTGAAAGTGGGATTCACGGCAGGTTGTCGCCATTCGACAAAGATGTGGCAAGACTCGCACAGTTGTTTTATAGTTTGCTTGATGCCGTATATGAAGAAGCTCCCACTCCTGTAGAGTACAATATGGCGTTTGATGTCGATTTCAAAGACGAACAAGATACTGAAAAGGCATACGACCTGTCTCACTGGCTCTTTTGGAATTGCTATTTTCTACGTCCGGCAGCAACAAGCACTTTGCAGATGGCAGCAGTACAAGCGCAGGATATAATACAGGCTTATCCGGACAAAGAAGAAGCACAGCAACACTTGTTGGAAATGAATCGCCGATTGATGGTCGAAAACACTACAGGACCGTTATCGCTGTCAATTGGAGAGTGGATGGAACTTATAGTTGACGGCAAGATGCCGCATTTGGATGAAATTACAGATGTAGTACAGGAAGGCGAGCATCGCTTTTACCGACAACTTATTAGTGCCACGGATGGCAGCCGTATTGCATTTGTCAAAGGTTATGAGGGGCTTGAACGGTTCGTGAGTGAACGGATGGGTTGGGGTAAGTCCGAGAATGGGCATCTTCCTGGCATGAAGCATTTCGACAATTTTGTGCTGCTCGGTAATCCACGTCGAGGGTTGTTGATAGCCCACGATGTGGCTCAATATATAAATCATCCTGACAATCCCATGTATGATGCCGAAACAGCAAAGCGTGAGGCACACCGCATTATAACAGAACGTGGAGTGGCTCCTATCGATCTCATAAAATACCTTTTTGAGAATGATTTACTGCCTGATGCCCGACTACCTTTCGAAATGGGTTGCGAGCGGTCGTTGTTGCATGAGAATTGGGAT
Source organism: uncultured Muribaculaceae bacterium (assembly GCA_964395975.1). GTDB lineage: Bacteria > Bacteroidota > Bacteroidia > Bacteroidales > Muribaculaceae > Avimuribaculum. The sequence continues at coordinate 47,013 of CAYNBZ010000001.1, forward strand.
TTTCTTGCGCGGTTGTATCTTCAGACACATTATCGTGGCGACTAAGCATTGCTATTCTGTGTAAACTGTATAATTTTGTAACCGTAAAAGATAAGTGAAGTTCTGCGTTATAATACGACAAATGACACGGTTTGTACTCAGGATATATGTTTTAATATTTACGATGTTGATGTCAGCATCGGTGGATATGTCTGCTTCGAATGATGTCGGAATCGGTGGATATGAGTTGCAGGACAGCAATGTTGTGGCAAGCCTAATTACGTGTTATCCGGGACCTGATGTATATGAACTTTATGGACATACAATGTTGAGGATGCGGTATAAGAATGTCGATATAGTGTATAACTATGGCATTTTTGATTTCGACACACCCAATTTTATTTATCGATTTGTAAAAGGGGATACCGATTATAAGGTTGCAGGATATAATGGTGCATATTTACTTGACGGATATCGTTCGCGCAAGGTGGTCGAACAGCAATTGAATCTCACGCCAAGTCAGGCAATGTGCATTTGGGCAGCTCTTGATAACAATGTTCGTCCGGAGAATGCCACCTATCGATACAATTATGTATATGATAATTGTGCCACTCGACCAAGGGATATAGTCGAAAGAGTACTTGGCGATAAGTTACATTATGGCGAGATGCACGACACATTGACTTTCAGGCAGGAAATGCAGCAGTATAATGCCAATTATGCGTGGCAGCAATTTGGAATAGACCTTGTTCTTGGTCAAGGCATCGATTATAAGTTGACTTACCGCGAACAGATGTTTGTCCCTATGGTGCTGATGCAGGCGTTTGCCGAGGCTTGTGTGGAGCGTGACGGGCAAATAGAACCGCTTGTATCAAATACGGTAGTGCTGAACAACGGCAATGATAGCGGTGACATATTGCCGCCTACGCCGGTGTGGCAGACTCCTATGACAGTGGCGATAGTGTTGCTTGTTATCACGATAGCCCTGTCGTGGCGAGATGTGCGTCGTGGCAAGGTGTGCCGGTGTTTCGACAGTTTGCTGTTTGGCATAGTGGGAGTGTGCGGATTGCTTGTGTTTTTCTTGATATTCATTTCCACCCATGCTGCTACGTCGCCTAATTTCAATGGTTTCTGGTTGCATCCTTTTGCATTTGTTCCTGCAATATTTGTTTGGACAAAAAAGACAAAAAAACTGTTATATTTCTATCATTTTGTTAACTTTGCGGTCGTTATTTTGTTACTTATTGTATGGCCGCTGTTGGCACAAGCAGCCAATATGGCAGCTTTCCCTTTAATGCTATGTATTGCAACGAGGTCGTTAAGCTACGTGTGGATTAGTAGAGAACAATGCATAAAGCCAAGCAAATAAATCGTTTAATCACATCGATAGTCGCTTCGATGGTGGCACTTACGGCTCTATCTCAAACACAGGGTGAGCGGCCCCATCTTGTCGTGAGCATTGTTATCGATCAGCTACGCAGTGACTACATAAATTTGTTGCAGGCGCATTTCGGGGAAGATGGTTTTAAGCGGCTTATGCGTGACGGAGCATTCTTGGAAAATGTGGAATTTGATTTGCCGGGCATCGACATTGCTTCTGGTACTGCTTTGCTTATGAGCGGAGCTTATCCCAATGTTAATGGCATACCGAGTGCATTTGTATATGACCGCAAGTATGACAAGTCGCAATATGTACTTGCCGACCCCGAGGCGATGGGTAACTTTACCGATGATGCTTATTCGCCTGCCGCTTATAGGGTGTCGACAATTGCCGATGAATTGCGTGTGCATAGCAGAGGACTTGGTTATGTGCATTCGATTGCTGCCGATCCGCAACAGGCGATCTTGCTTGCCGGACATGCAGCCAACAGTGCATTTTGGATTAACGACATAACCGGCAATTGGGCTTCGACAACATTTTATAAAGATGCGCCGCAGCTGTTGTCGGGGCGTAATTACAGAATGCCATTGTCGGCTAGGCTCGATACTATGTCGTGGGTGCCGGTAATGCCGCTCGATAATTATCCCGATATCCTTTCGTTCAAAAAATATTACCCATTCAGATATAGATATTCATCGTCTGACCGCGATCGTTTCAACAAGTTCAAGAAAAGTGCTCTTGCCAACAGTGAAATTACAGCTGCTGCCATAGAATATTTGAATGTGTTGAAGCTCGGGAATCGTGGGCAGACCGATATGCTATGCCTCGGTTATACTGTGGCACCATATCAATATACAAACGATGGTGATAATCGGGTTGAAACACAAGATATTTATATACGCCTTGACCGAGAACTCGGGCGTTTGTTTTCAGAAATTGACAAAAGTGTAGGTCTGGGCAATGCTATGATTTTTGTGGCATCTACTGGCTATTACTGTGACAATGAACGCCCCGATGCGCGTTTTAATATACCTACCGGCGAATTTTATCCCAACCGAGCTGTTTCGTTGCTTAATATGTACTTGATGGCAATTTATGGTAACGGACAGTGGGTAAAAGGGTATTTCAACGGGCAGGTATTCTTGAATCACGATTTGATAAAGGAGAAAAATTTATCGCTAGGGGAGTTAAGAGCCAAGTCGAGTGAACTGTTGCGGCAAATGAGCGGAGTGAAGGCGGCCTATACTTTCGAGGAGATACTAAACAATCCTACAACTATCGAGGCCAGAGCGTTACATTTTGCAACGGTACCTGCCTATTGTGGCGATGTGGTGATTGAAATAAGTCCCGGATGGCTTGTAATGGATCAAGGCACCAACGCATCGAAACTGGTGCGTACGAATGCCGTCAATACGCCTGTATTCATCATGGCACCAACGGTAAAGCCGCAGAAAGTGTCGCTGCCGGTTAATGCGACTGTCATCGCGCCAACTGTTGCAAGTATATTGCGGATACGTTCGCCCAATGCGGCTATGGCTGTGCCACTGAGCCTTGGCTATTGATGTACTGTTTGAAGTTTGCTAATAAAGCTAATAGGCTATTATTGTGGTGGATTATAAAAACTATTATTAAATTTGCAACCTATTTGGTATCGTATGTTTTTAGTTATACGGGCCATATATGAGGGCATAAGTCCTAAAATCATTCACTATTAAGAAATAAATATAGAACATTTCATAAAATGGGATTTACCAATTTACTAAAATCTCTTTTCGGAAACAAGTCGCAACGTGACTTGAAAGCAATCATGCCTATCGTAAGTAAGATAAAGGCTGTTTATCCGGAAATAGAACAATTATCTAATGATGAATTGCGCCAACGTATAACCGACATACGCGGACGTATTAAGGAATATGTTGCTCCACAACGAGAGGAAATCGCCAAGTTGAAAGAGAAAATCGAAACTCTTGAATATGAAAAACGTGAACCGCTATGGGAACAGATAGACAAATATGAAAAAGAAATACTCGACCGCACCGAGGATATTCTTAATGAAGTGTTGCCAGAGGTGTTTGCCATAGTCAAGGACACTGCTCGCCGTTTCGCTCAAAACGAAACCATAGAAGTGACTGCTACCCTCTTCGACCGTGAGCTTGCGGCTCAGGGAAAGGATTTCCTTTATATCGATGGGGACAAGGCCATATACAAAAACCATTGGATGGCCGGAGGAAATGAGATAAAGTGGGATATGATACACTATGACGTGCAGCTCATAGGAGGTATCGTTTTGCACCAAGGCAAAATTGCCGAAATGGCTACTGGCGAGGGTAAGACATTGGTAGCAACATTGCCGGTATTTCTTAATGCATTACCTGGTAACGGTGTACATGTTGTAACGGTTAACGACTATCTTGCCAAGCGTGACTCGGAATGGATGGGTCCGATATACATGTTCCACGGTATATCGGTCGATTGCATCGACAAGACGCAACCCAATTCGCCACAACGCCGAAAGGCTTATGATTGCGATATAACTTTTGGCACGAATAACGAGTTTGGTTTTGATTATTTGCGCGATAATATGGCAGTATCGCCTAACGACCTTGTGCAGCGTTCTCATAATTATGCCATTGTCGATGAGGTTGACTCTGTACTTATCGATGATGCCCGGACTCCGCTTATCATTTCGGGACCTGTGGCCAAGGGTAATGATCAGATGTTTGAACAATTCCGTCCCAATGTGGAGCGTGTGGTCAATGCCCAGAAAAAACTTGTTACCGATTTGCTCGGACAGGCAAAAACGCTTATGGCAAGTGATGACAGCGAAAAGGTCAAAGTAGGGACATTGCTACTGTATCGTGCCTATAAGGGGTTGCCCAAGAATGGTGCGTTAATCAAGTTTTTGAGTCAAGAGGGGGTAAAGCAGCAAATGCTTAAAACCGAAGCACATTACATGCAAGACAATAGCCGTGAAATGTATATTGTCACCGATCCGTTATATTTTGTAATCGATGAAAAGAACAATAGCGTACAGCTCACCGACAAGGGTATTGATGTGTTGACAGGTACTACTTCCGACCCAACTTTTTTTGTGTTACCGGATATTGCTACAGAATTGTCGCAAGTAGAGAATGAGAATCTCAGCGATGAAGAAAAAGTGGCTAAAAAAGACGAACTGATGCAGAATTATGCCGTTAAAGCCGAACGTGTACACACTGTCAATCAGTTGCTCAAGGCCTATACGCTATTTACTCGCGATGTGGAGTATATTGTGTCGGAAGACGGAAAAGTGAAAATCGTTGATGAACAGACCGGACGTATAATGGAAGGCCGTCGCTATAGCGACGGATTGCATCAAGCTATTGAAGCTAAGGAAGGTGTCAAGGTGGAGGATGCCACCCAGACGTTTGCTACCATTACGTTGCAGAATTACTTCCGAATGTATCACAAACTTGCCGGTATGACTGGTACGGCTGAAACCGAGGCCGGAGAATTCTGGGATATTTACAAGCTTGATGTAGTTACGATTCCCACAAACAAACCGGTGCAGCGTAATGACATGGACGACCGTCTGTATCGAACGAAGAAAGAAAAATACAATGCTGTTATAGATGAGATTGTTGCGATGGTGAAAGCAGGACGTCCGGTGCTTGTAGGCACTACATCGGTCGAGATTTCAGAACTGCTTAGCCGAATGCTTACCATGCGCCGTATTCAGCATAACGTGCTTAATGCGAAGTTGCACCAACGCGAAGCAGAGATAGTTGCACAGGCAGGGCAGAAAGCCGTGGTGACCATAGCTACCAATATGGCGGGTCGTGGTACCGACATCAAGCTTGCTCCGGAGGTGCGTGCCGCAGGCGGTCTTGCCATCATAGGTACAGAACGGCATGAATCGCGGCGTGTCGACAGGCAGTTGCGTGGTCGATCTGGCCGTCAGGGTGACCCGGGGTCATCGGTATTCTTCGTGTCATTTGAAGATACAGTAATGCGCTTGTTTGCAGGTGATAACGTTGCCAAGATGATTGACCGGTTTGGTGGCTTGGCAGAAGGAGAACCTCTTGAATCTCCTATGTTGTCGAAAGTGGTGGAACGTGCCCAAAAACGTGTCGAAGAAAATAATTTCGGTATCCGTAAGCACTTGCTTGAATATGACGATGTGATGAACACTCAGCGTAACGTTATATATACACGTCGTTATCATGCTTTGATGGGCGAACGTATAGGTCTTGACATCGTAAATATGATCAGGGAGAACATTGAGGTCATAGTGGGTGATCACAGCGCACAGGACGATTATCCCGACTTGCGTATGAAAGTGATGACTAACTATGCTGTAGAGACTCCATTTAGTGAAAAGGAATTCTTGAAAATGGAGCCAAATGAAATGGTGGAAAAGATATATAATGAGGTAATTGCTACATTCCGTCGTAAGAGCGACCGTATGGCCGAAGTAGCATTCCCTATCATAAAGATGATTGTGGAGCAACATGCCGATGCTAAGGATAAAATGATGCGAGTACCTGTTTCTGACGGCCGTCACACATTTGGCATACCTGTTAATCTTGGTGAGGCATACAATACCGAGGGTAAGAGCATTGCCAAGGCATGGCAGAAGGCAATCCTCTTGATGACCATCGATGAGGCTTGGAAAGAGCATTTGCGTGAACTCGATCAGTTGCGTCAGTCAGTGCAGAATGCAAGCTACGAGCAAAAAGACCCGCTGTTGATTTACAAGATAGAGTCGTTTAATCTTTTTGCAACGATGCTCAATAATATGAACACCAAGGCAATTTCAATATTGATGAGGGGCTTTATCCCTGTTCAGCAGCAACCGCAGCCATCGACCGGAATGCCGTCTAATGTGTCGGTATCGGGTAACTTCGCACAAGCTGCTATGCCGCAAGCTCCGGCAATGCGCAATGAGGGTCGTCGTCCTCGATATACCGAGAGTAAGGAGGCTTATCCCGGGGCTGATGCTCAACATCGGGCTGCAAGTCAACCGCAGGGTCAGCAGCAACGCCGTACTCCTATTGTAAAAACGGGACCTAAAATCGGGCGTAATGACCCATGTCCTTGCGGAAGTGGGAAAAAATACAAAGACTGTCATGGTCGAAATTGACCGTTATAGTTCAAACTGATAAATGCTGATTGCTGCATCAAGGGTATATCTTTGGATGCAGCAGTTGGGGAGGTAAATAGAATAAAATCAGCCAACTAATTCGCAACACTTTGTGTATGAATTAGTTGGCTAATTTTATACTATTTGCTGAATGTCCCTATGTGTATAAGCTTGAATGATTGCAGACTCTTCACAATGTGATAGAAAGAATCGTTTTTTATGGGTTGAGGTTTAGAATTGTCCCATGATGTGCTTGTGGCAAAGTTCCAGCAGTGAATTACGATTTACCGGCTTTATAAGATAATCGGTGGCTCCTGCCGTTATTGCATCTTCAATCTCTGATTTTGAACCTGATGGCAGGACTGCTACAATTGGAGTCATTGCCGAGAATGAGTGGATTCTCTGAATGGCTTTCAATCCGTTGTCCGATGAAATATTCACACCGGCTAACACCATGTCTATATTTTTGTTCCGGCAGGCAGTAATGGCTTCATCGGCAGTTCGGACATGGATGAGCTGTAATTTGCTGCCAAGTCGTTCTAATAGCACTTTGAGGTATAAGAATGAAGTGCTTTCGGCTTCTACAATCAGTACAGTAGGGTAGTTGGGATTGGCTATTACTGCTCCAGAAACCGGTGAGTTGTCGGTAATTTTCAGAGGTAGCCTTAATGTGAAAGTAGACCCAACACCTTGTTCCGATTTGAATGTGAGCGAGCCTTGCAGGAGTTGGGCGTTGCGTTGGGCGATTGTAAGCCCAAGTCCCATTTTTTCGTGCAGGTTCATTATGTCGTTTTGCCGGTTGTCGAAAATCTGTGTTAGCAGCATTTGTCGCCGTTTAGGAATTCCTATGCCGGTATCGTTGACCGATATGAGTATATTGTGCTTATCATCGGCAATGCGGTAGCCAAAGGTTATTTTCCCTTGTGCCGTGTATTTTAGAGAGTTGTCGAGCAAGTGGTAAATAATTTTGGAAATGCGTTCACGGTCGCTGATGATATGGCTTTCCTCATCTTTTAGTGGTAAAACGAGGTTGATGTTTACGGCGCGTTCACTTACGATAATTTTGAAATCATCGTATATGACCTTGAGCAAGTCGTTTATACACACATCGCCTATATTCAGCTGTGCGCCTTTTGAGTATGAGTTTGAGAAATCGGCAATATCATCGATGGCTTGCTTGATTTTTAATGCCGAGTGGCTGATTATTTTCCCATATCCTATGATTTCTTGTTGTTTCAACCCGGGGGTTGATATAATCTCGGTAAAATCGTCGATAGTGTTGAGAGGAGCTTTCAGTTCACGGGCAAGATTCTCTATGAAAGCCCCGCGATAAGCATTTAAGCGGTCGGTTTCTTCTTTTGAGCGTATGAGTTCTTCGTTGAGGGCGTTTACTGTTTGGTTGGTGATTTTCAAGTACCGTTTTAGCTTCCGGTTACGGATGGTTGAAATTATGATAAATATTATCACTATTATTGTCGCCACAATTGTTGCAAACGTATATGGCCAAAAGTCGCTTCTTGATGAGAATATGCTTGGCGGCTCGTTAATGATGCGGCTTTTATCGGGCAATGCCGACGGGTCAATGCCGAATCGCATCAATTGATTGTAGTCGAATATGTATTGCAACCGGCTTTGGTCATTGATGTGTATTGACTTAATACTGTCCCCTGTTAGTAATTGTGCTACCATCAGGCCTGCAGCTTGCCCTTGCTCACGCTGTGACACCATCTGTCCACCAAATACCCCATCTCCTAGGCCGTGGGACCATAGGTGGAATAGGGGCGATTGAAGGTTGGATGTGATTAGATTCAAGCTTTCGTAAAACCTTTTTGTATTGCCGTCGCAATCGGTGTATGCTGAAAGCAACAATACTGGCACATTGGCCGGTATTATGCGTAATGTGTCGGCTAATTGGGCGAATGTTATTCTACTTAAGTCAATTATTTCGTGTTCACTCCACATCAAAGTTGCCACAGAAGCAAAAGTCCTTGAATCGGTACGACCCGTAAGGGATCCATCGGAGATCGCTATTGCGCGTGGAGAGTCGGGGAATAATTCACTCATGAGCCGTATTGTACCTCTCAGTCCAAGTGATTCTATCACACCGGTCATCCTTGGGTTGTCTTCTTGATCAAGTGCGGCGCGTTCGTTATTGACCCCAAGGAAAACTATAGGTATATCGGCAAATAAACTGTCTTGTTCGTTGAGAGCGAATGTGAAAGCGTTGTCATCGGCTACTACAACCACATCATACTGAGGCAACAATGAAAGTTTGTAATTAAGGCGTTGCTTGAACGATACTATGTTGTCGTGTTGAGGAAACCGCTTGCAATCCATCTCTTCAATGTCGATGGTTATTGTATCGCTGTTGAGTACGGAGTGCAGACCGTCGATTTGTAACTCTACTGTGGGAAAAGAGGTGTCGTATGATGTTATGAATAAAATGTATCTTTGCCTTGAAACCATTTGCAAGTTGCATATTACAAGCAAGATAGCGGTTAAAATGTATTTCAGTATCGGCATATCAAACGTAAAAATGGGTTAGTTTTGTAGTTCCAAATCACGGATGTTGCATCCTTTTGTATGCTTCGATACAAAAATATAAAACAAGCCAAGTAAATGCAAATTTTTTACAACGTCACTTCTCCACAAAGTGAGTAGCTTAGGTATTTCTTTACATTCTCGGGAGGTAGTCCCATACCGAACAGATACATCATTTTGGTGATTGCCGCTTCGCTGGTGATGTCGTGGCCGCTTATTACGCCAGCTCGTGTCAGTTTGTTGCCCGTGTCGTAAAGTGTGGTGTGTACACCGCCATTTACGCACTGTGTAACATTCAGTATTACGATACCACGTTCCACGGCTTCGTGGATGGCATTGATGAACCAAGTATCTTCCGGTCCATTGCCGGCACCGAATGTTTTCAGCACTATTCCTTTTATTTCTGGGGTGTTGAGCAGGTGTCTTAGTGTGCTTTCTTTCATGCCGGGGTTTAGGTCTATGAACATCACATTTGGATCCATGTTGTATCTGACTTTGAGCGGACGGCGGGATGGCACTCGGTATAGCACTTCTTCATTGAAATTTATTCCAAGTCCTATTTTTGCCAATGCAGGGTAATTGTTGCTTTTGAATGCGTTGAAGTTGTCGGCACTCATCTTTGTGCTTCGGTTGCCGCGCCACAAATAATTTTCGAACAGTATGGCCACTTCTCTTACCATCGGTTCTCCGTCCTTATCGCGTGCTGCTGCCACTTGCAGAGCTGTGATTAGATTTTCCTCTCCATCGGTGCGAACTTCACCTATCGGAAGTTGTGAGCCGGTGATTATGACCGGCTTATGCAGGTTTTCGAGCATAAAACTGAGTGCTGAGGCCGTGAAAGCCATGGTGTCGGTTCCATGCAACACAACAAATCCATCGACTGCATCATAGTTGTCTTCTATTGCTGCGGCGATGTCGCTCCAATGCAAAGGCGACATATTGGCACTGTCGATGGGGGGATTAAATTGTATATTGGCTATGTCATAATCGAGTTTCTTAATTTTTGGCACATTATCGATGAGATGTGTAAAATCGAAAGGCTGTAAAGCCTTTGTCAAAGGGTTTTCAATCATTCCGATGGTGCCACCCGTATAGATTATCAGTATCTTAGGCCGTTTCCCCTCCATATCGATTTTGAATTTTTGTGCAAAAATAGGTATAATTGTCGCATATTTGAAATTATGCGACAATTTATAACTTGCTCACTACGCAGTCGCGAGTAATTTCGGCAATGCTTGTCACACCACACATTTCCATTGTGTCTTGCAGTTCATCGGCGATTTTCTGTATGTAGCATTTCACACCCTCTTCGGCTCCGCCAAATGCCGCCACCACCATAGGGCGACATATCAGTACGCCATCTGCACCGAGAGCCAAAGCTTTGAACACATCGACACCTGAGCGTATTCCACCATCAACAAGCACTTTGCACCGACCATTTATCGCACTGGCTATATCTTCAAGTACTTCGGCAGTGGACTGGCATTGGTCGAGAACACGTCCTCCGTGATTTGATACCACGATGGCTGTTGCGCCGGCTTCAATGGCTTTTTCTGCTCCGCGCACTGTCATTATGCCTTTTACGATGAAAGGCCGTCCTGCTATTTGGATGATTTTTCTCAGTTCGTTCACGTTTTTGTTGCCTGCCGGCGGGTTGCTGTTGCGCAAGAATGGCAATCCTGCTGCATCGATGTCCATTGCTATGGCCATAGCGTTGCAGTCGATGGCATATTGAATTTTTCTTTTTATGGTTTCGGAATCCCACGGTTTGATTGTTGGTATGCCCGTACCACCCATTTTTCCTATCGATTCACAGGCCATGGGGACTACCTGCTCAAGCACACCGTCACCGGTAAATGCGGCGATACCTGCTTCTGCACAAGCTTTCACCATGATTTCATTGTATTGTTGGTCGTTGTATTTTTCACCGAAATGGATGTTCACCGCACCTACCGGCGCGGCAAAAAAAGGATAACGGAATTTTCTCCCAAACATCTCTATGCTCATATCAACGTCACGTTTTGTACAGATAGTATCCATCTTTACCCGCACCTGTCGCCAAGAGTCATAATTGCGCATAGCAGTGTCGCCTATGCCTTTTGCTCCGGGACCGGGTATCATGTTGCGACAGGCACGTCCGTTACATTCATCACACGCTTTGCACAGTTTCCCACCGAGTGCAGTGCGAGCATTTTTGATTATTTCATAGTGTGTCATGATATGGTTCTCCCAAAATTAAAAGATGTGCATAATGCCCACACAGTGAGGCAACATGCACATCACGACAACCTGTGGTGTTGCTCTGCTTTTATTTTGCTATAATCAGATAGTAGTTTTTCTTTCCTCGTTGAACGAGGATGTATTTGCCGTTGAGTAATATTGAACTGTCGGCAGTTACGGTCGCATCAGCAATTTTTTCTTTGTTGACCGATATGCCTCCACTTTGAATCAGTTTGCGCATTTCGCCTTTTGACTGGAATATGGGTGCATGGGTCGTAAATAATTCCACAAGTGGAACGCCGGTAGAAATCACATTGGCAGGGACTTCAAATGTGGGCACGCCTTCGAATATCGATAATAGCGTATCTTCATCTATACGATGAAGAATGTCACCGGTGTTGTTGGAAAACAGTATCTTAGATGCTTCCAATGCCATTTCGTAGTCCTGTTGAGAGTGTACCATTATTGTGATTTCGCGGGCAAGACGCTTTTGCAATGGGCGTTGCCCCGGGTCTTGTGCCTGTGATGCTTCCAGTGCTTCGATTTCCTCTTTTGTTAGGTCTGTGAATATTTTGATATACTTTGCTGCGTCGGCATCGCTAACATTGAGCCAGAACTGGTAGAACTTGTATGGCGATGTGCGTTTGGGGTCTAGCCAGACATTGCCCGATTCGGTTTTGCCAAATTTGCCACCATCAGCTTTCGTTATGAGCGGACACGTAAGTGCGTATGCCTCACCGCCATTAATGCGACGTATTAATTCGGTGCCGGTGGTCATGTTGCCCCATTGGTCGGAACCGCCCATTTGCAATTTGCACCCCATAGTTTCGTACAGATGCAGGAAGTCGTAGCCTTGAAGCAGCTGGTATGAAAATTCGGTAAATGACATGCCGTGCTGGGTGTCGCTGCCAAGACGCTTTTTTACAGAATCTTTGGCCATCATATAGTTGACTGTGATGTGCTTTCCTATGTCGCGAATGAAATTTAGGAAGCCATAATCCTTCATCCAATCATAGTTGTTGACAAGGATGGCATGGTTGAGAGCATCGCTGTCAAAATCGAGGAACTTGGCGAGTTGTCGTTTAATGCACTCTTGATTGTGGCGTAAAGTGGTCTCATCGATAAGTACACGTTCCTGTGACTTCATCGATGGGTCACCTATCATACCCGTTGCCCCACCCACGAGGGCGATAGGCCGGTGTCCTGCACGTTGCAGGTGCTTGAGCATCATTACCCCCACCAAGTGACCGATATGCAATGAGTCGGCAGTAGGGTCTATACCCAAGTATGCCGTAGTCATTTCTTTGTTGAGTTGTTCTTCAGTACCCGGCATCATGTTGTTAATCATGCCGCGCCATTTCAATTCTTCAATAAAATTCATCGAATGGGTCTGTTTAATTCATTTTATACAGCAAAGATAATGCAAGTTGAGGGCATAAGCAAATCATAACAGCATGATTCAGGATGGCATTGGTTTTTTGAAAATTATGAGGTGTCATGAGTGAAGAGTTTTCCCCGGAAATTAGCACCGATTGCTTGCTTTTATGATGGCATGGCGAAGTCGAGCCTGTGATTTAAAAATTTATTATCCGATGGATATAAAATTTATTTGTACTTTTGTATGAAATAACCTTTACGGCTATTGTGTTTCAAAATTAAGGTGTGGCTAATCTTTGCCATTCAAATAAAAACTTGATGACTTAACCAATGATGACTGTTGTAGAACGTTTTTTGCAGTATGTGAAGTTCGATACACAAAGCGACGAACTCACCAACCTCACTCCATCTACCCCGGGGCAGATGATATTTGCCCAATACTTGGAAAAAGAATTGAAACAACTTGGGCTGTCAGATATCTCGCTAGATGATAACGGTTACCTGATGGCTACATTGCCGTCTAACTGTGGCAATCAGGTCCCTACTGTTGGATTTATAGCACACCTTGACACTTCGCCCGATATGTCGGGACACCATGTGTCGCCTCGTATCGTAGAAAAATATGATGGTGACGACATAGTGCTTAATGCAGAGAAAAATATTGTGCTGTCACCGACACAATTTCCTGAACTTGAAGATTATAAAGGACAAGATTTGATAGTAACCGACGGAAATACTTTGCTTGGTGCTGATGACAAGGCCGGTATCGCTGAAATTATTTCAGCGGTGGATTATCTGAAATCGCATCCCGAAATCAAGCATGGTGATATACGTATTGCATTCAATCCAGATGAGGAGATAGGGCAAGGTGCGCATAAATTTGATGTGCAACGATTTGGTGCCGACTGGGCATATACGATGGATGGCGGTGCCATAGGTGAATTGGAATATGAAAACTTCAATGCTGCAGTGGCAAAAGTCACGTTCAAGGGGCGCAATGTACATCCCGGGTATGCCAAGCACAAAATGATAAACTCTATACGTATTGCAAACCAGTTTGCCATGATGTTGCCTCGCTGGGAAACGCCCGAGCATACCGAGGGATATGAAGGATTCTATCACTTGGTGGGGATAGAAGGTAATGTAGAGCAATCGGTGTTGACGTATATAATCAGGGATCACGATCGCGACCGCTTTGAACGCCGTAAAAAAGAACTTGAACATATCACTCGCAAGATAAATAATGAATTTCCCGGTTGTGCCTCTATCGACATAAAAGACCAGTATTATAACATGCTTGAAAAAATCAAGCCTGTGATGCATATTATCGATATTGCAAAAATTGCAATGGAACGTGCAGGAGTGAAACCTGTGGTGCAACCGATACGTGGTGGAACTGATGGAGCGCAATTGTCGTTTAAGGGGTTGCCATGTCCTAATATTTTTGCCGGTGGGTTGAATTTCCACGGGCGTTATGAGTTCGTGCCTATACAATCGATGGAAAAGGCTGCCGCCACTATCGTGGAAATATGCAAGATAGTCGCTGAGGAGCCGGAAAAGGAGTGAAACATATATATGCCTGGCTCATTTGACATAAGACGTGAACGCATTGAGAGCGACAAAGACTTTGAGCGAGCTTTGCGCCCTATGGTATTCGACGACTTCAACGGGCAGGACAAGGTAATTGAAAACTTGCGCGTATTCGTGGCGGCGGCAAAGTTACGGGGTGAAGCTCTTGACCATATTCTGCTGCACGGGCCTCCGGGACTTGGAAAGACTACATTGTCGAATATCATCGCTAACGAGCTTGGTGTGGGATTCAAGGTTACTTCGGGTCCAGTGCTCGACAAACCGGGAGACTTGGCCGGCATCCTGACATCGCTTGAAGAAAACGATGTGCTGTTTATCGATGAGATACATCGTTTAAGCCCCATAGTAGAGGAATATCTTTACTCTGCTATGGAAGATTACCGCATTGATATAATGATAGACAAGGGGCCGGGAGCTAGATCGGTGCAATTAACACTTTCGCCGTTTACACTTATAGGCGCAACTACTCGCAGTGGATTGTTGACTGCACCACTCAGAGCGAGATTTGGTATTAATTGTCATTTGGAATATTACGACCACTCGGTATTACAGGGTATTGTCGAACGGTCGGCAAAATTGCTCGGTATGCCAATCACCAATGATGCTGCGCGAGAGATTGCATTGCGCAGCCGTGGAACACCGCGCATAGCCAATGCGTTGTTGCGGAGGGTGCGGGATTTTGCGCAAGTAAAGGGTGACGGGTCTATCGATAGCAAGATTGCACGTTTTTCCCTTGAAGCCCTAAATATCGACCAATACGGGCTCGATGAAATCGATAACAAGATATTGACTACCATAATCGACAAGTTTAAGGGTGGGCCTGTGGGGCTGACCACTATTGCTACAGCTCTTGGCGAAGATCCGGGTACAATCGAAGAAGTGTATGAGCCTTTTTTGATAAAAGAAGGGTTTGTAAAACGCACTCCGCGTGGGCGTGAAGTGACTGACCTTGCTTATAATCATCTTGGTCGCAGTCGTCTTGCTGCCCAATCATCCCTTTTCGGACAATAGCAGCAGGGGCATTGTTGGTGTGGTTTTGAGCATGAAGGCATTGTGTGGGAAGGTGTTATATGTTTTCCACACACTATATTATTAGTGTCTGTAATTTTATAATATCAGTAAGGTACTGAACTATATGTGAAAAATAAGAAAGCATATCGTATGACAAAACAATATGCTTTTCTATACGTTGTCTTACGAGGATTCGAACCTCGACAGGCAGAACCAAAAACTGCAGTGCTACCATTACACCATAAGACAATCCTTTCAACCAAGACTCTTCGTCCTAATTGCGGTGCAAAGTTAAGCCAAATTATGTAATACTGCAAGTTTTTTTGTTCCTTTTTTAATTAGTGAGTAATTTTCTCACAGTATTGGCGTTATTGTTGTAACTTTGTGGCGACAAGAGGAGAATATAGATTATGGGAAACTTTGGGAAATCAGATAGGTTATATGAATTGCAAAATCTCCAGGTAAGCAAATCAGATAGGTTATATGAATTGCAAAATCTCCCGATAAGCAAATTGTTGTGGAAATACAGCATGCCTGCCATAGTGGGTATTGTGGTGATGTCGTTGTATAACATAATCGACCGTATTTTCATTGGGCAAGGTGTGGGGCCGGATGCTATTGCAGGGCTTGCCATTACATTCCCTGTAATGAATCTTGCCACTGCGCTCGGGATGCTTATCGGAGCAGGTAGTGCAGCAAGGGTCTCAATTGTTCTCGGACAGGGGGATAAACCTATGGCATTCAAAATATTGGGAAATAGCATTGTCATGACCATAACGCTTGGTATTAGTTATATTACTGTTTTTGCCATTTTTATGGACGACATATTGCGCTTGTTTGGAGCCAGTGAAAGGACATTGCCATACGCCCACGATTTTATGATGTACATCCTTCCGGGATTGTTGCTTATGAATATGTGTTATTCCTATAACAATTTAATGCGCGCATCGGGATATCCGACACGGGCAATGGTGACAATGTTCATCGGAGCGGGGTTAAATGTCATGCTTGCTCCGCTATTCATTTTTATTTTCGGGTGGGGTATAAAAGGAGCTGCCATTGCTTCCGACATATCTATGGCGGTTTCGGCTGCTTTTGTAATGTCACATTTTATGTCGAAAAAGAGCGAGATACATTTTAAACAAGGTATATACCGGCTTGAAAAGTCAATACTTTTATCGATTGTGTCGATAGGTGCAGCTCCGTTTTTAATTAACTGTGCAGGTTGTGTCATAAATGCAATTGTTAACAATACTCTTTTCAAGTATGGTGGTGACTCAGCCGTGGCAGCTATGGGGATATTTACAACATATTCGCAATTACTGATAGTGGTGGTTATAGGCATTTGTCAAGGTATGCAGCCAATAATCGGATTTAATTATGGTGCGCGATGTTTCGACCGTTTGCGTCGCACTTATTTTCTTGCCGTCAGTGCTTCATCCATCGTTTGTGTGTTGGGGACGATTCTGTCGCTCAGTTGCCCTCAATATATAGCCAGGGCATTTACAACCGATACTGACTTGATAAGTGCGATAGTCAAAAGTTTGACAATAACGACAATCATGTTCTGGGGCATTGGGTTTCAGATTGTTTCGACCAATTTTTTCCAGTCGCTTGGTATGGCTAAGAAATCTATATTTTTAAGTCTTACTCGTCAGATAATCTTTCTCATCCCGTTGCTTGTCATTCTGCCTCCACATTTTGGGCTTAATGGCGTGTGGGCGGCGTTCCCTACGGCCGACTCACTTGCAATCTTTATTACTGTTGTGTTGATAATTAATCAATTCCGGACATTAAGAAAGATGGAAATTTCGAGTAGCAATGATGTATGAAGAGTGTGAACAATTAAATTATTATTACGTTAGTGGTATTTGCAGCTTTCGCAATGATGCTATAGTAAGAGGCTTTATTGGAATCACAGGTGTGTGTATTTTGTGTACAATGAACTGTAAGCCATTTCTGAGACAAGAGACAGGAGTGTGGGCATCGTCCTTATTCGGCAGAGATGTTGAACGGCGTGATTTCAAAGTAGATTTTGTCGTGCCGGTATTGCTGGTTTGGAACGACTATAAAACAATCATATGATCTCATACCGTTTACTATCAGATGCCTTTCTGAAATTTCAGTCAGCTCTAATGCACTGCGCATAAGCGTGTATTCGTCATATACACAAATGACGCAAAAAGCCGATTGAATGGATGATCCATCACCAGTTGAAACAATTGCTTTCAACAATTTTGAGAACCGCCATGCTGCCAATTTCCATATGTCGTGTTCTTTCGGCACTATGCGCAACAGAGCATTTAGGGCATCAAGATTGTAAGGATTGCGGCATGCGGTGTCCCATGCCAGCCGAAGTGCATTTTCGATGTCACCGGTTTTTATCATGCTGTCGATTGCCATACGGTTGAAATCGATATCGGAATAGCATTCATTCACATAGGCTTGAGCCACATATGCACGAGCTATATCACTTAGTGGTAGTGAATTGTCGAGTCTGTCGAAACGAGCAGTGATGGTTGCCACTTCTGTAGGCTTTTCACGTGCCCATTTTTCTATTTCATTGCAATCTATGGGCATATAAGGATAGTTTTTTTACTGAAATTTCCAAGTTATATAACCGATGGCTTCGCTTATTGTACCTGTAGGCACCTTGAACTGCGATTGCAGCGATGCTTGTTCGCAGCTGCGTCGCACTTCCATGTTGCTTGCTGCAGTACCGTTGCCGTGGTCGTAGTTGGCCGATATTACTTTCCCTCGGGAGTTTACGCGAACTCTTATCACCACAATTCCCTCAACAGGGCTGCTTGGACTTCCCCAATGTTCAAGTGTGTATCCAGCCGACAATCCCGATACTCCGGGTGATCCTTGGCTAGAGCCTGTCGGACTGTTGCCATCTGGTTGCCCTGTACTGCCGTGACCTTGATTCGAAGAATTGTTGAATGCGCCTTGTATGAGTTCGTTAGTGCGTCGTTCGGCTTCTTGCCGTTGCTTGATGCGTTCTTGTTCGGCGAGTTCCTCTTTGGTCGGGCCGGCTTCTTCTGATTCTTGTTTCACTTGCATGGGGGATTCTTCCGATGTGGACAGAGCCGGTGATGCTGATCGCCCCTCTTTACCGGCATCTATAATATCATCTCCAGTATTGACTTGAATTTCATCAGTTGCCGATGTGACAGTGCTGTTGTCAATGGATTCTTGCAGGGCATTCCCGAGCATCACATATTCACCACCGAAAAAGGTTATATCTTGTCGTGTCGATTCGTTGAGCATCGGGATTACTTGGAAATGCAAGTGTGATAACACAAGAATAAACATGGCCGCAATGTGTAAGAGCACTGTTGTGGCTAAGGCTATTTTTTTGTTTTTGTTGGGAGCGGCAGCCATTATATGTTTTTTGTTTTGCCCGGTGGGGCATAATTAGGCGATGCCGGTGTGGTAGCGAGAACAATCTTCAGGTTATTGCGAGCACCTTTGTCGAGCACTTCTACTATCTTGCCGTAAGGAACCGCTGCATCGGCATAAAGGGCGATGAATTGCTCGGGGTTGTTTTGCTGTGCAAGGTACAAAAATGTGAGCAGCTGATTTTCGGGTAATGCCTTCGGCTCTTCATCTCCGAACGCTCCATACATCACAAGGTCTTTGTCAATATATATTCGCGTTCCCGGCTTCAAAGCTGTTTGTTGGCTTGACTGTGGTAGGTCGACTTCGAGAGCTGATGGATAAACAAATGTTGATGTCACCATGAAGAATATGAGCAGCAGGAATATTACATCCGTCATTGATGCCATACTGAACATCGACATCATGTCGTGTTGTCTTTTCAGTGCCATGACTTTTTTATTTTGTTGCCGGCTCGTTAAGTAAGTCCATGAATTCCATTGTCTTGGCTTCAAGCTGATTCATCACCTTGTTAAGTCTTGACACAAGGAAGTTGT
Organism: uncultured Muribaculaceae bacterium; assembly: GCA_964395975.1. Classification (GTDB taxonomy): domain Bacteria; phylum Bacteroidota; class Bacteroidia; order Bacteroidales; family Muribaculaceae; genus Avimuribaculum. The sequence goes on from CAYNBZ010000001.1 coordinate 66,169, forward strand.
AGGCAAATAGTGCTATTACACCTACAATCAAACCTGCGACAGTCGTCACCAATGCTTCATATATGCCACTTGCCAATACTGCGATATTGGCATTGTTTCCCGCGCTTGCCAATGCGAAGAATGCTTTGACCATACCAGTAACAGTTCCGAGGAATCCGAGCATCGGAGCTCCGGCGGCTGTTGTAGCAAGCCAGTTAAATCCTTTACCAAGGGCTGTTATTTCCATGTTTCCAGTGTTCTCGATGGCAACAAGCACATCGTTCATCGGGCGTCCTATACGCGAAATGCCTTTCATGATGAGCCGAGAATATGGGGTGTCAGTTTTTTTGCATAAATTCATTGCGCTTTCAATTTCACCGTCATGAATATAGTCTTTGATGCGTTTCATGAAGGTGTTGTCTTCTTTTGCTGCTGTGCTGATGGCAAGAAAACGCTCAATGAATATGTAGATACTGATTATCGACAATATGGCGAGAGGTATCATGATGATACCACCCTTTAGTGTCAGCTCCCATACCGATAGCTCTTGTGTGTGGTAGCTTTCTATGGCTTGTTGCACTGCTCCGAGTGTGTCTACCGGCATCCAGTCAGCATTTTGAAGTGTTAGTGCAGCCATGATTGAGTTGAGGATAGGCATGTTTCAGTGTTGAAGGGGATTATTTTAAACAATTTTTATAAGCAACAATTGTTTTTTCAAGACCCATATAGAGGGCATCGGATATGATAGAGTGCCCGATCGATACTTCATTCAAGTATGGCAGACTTTCATAGAAGAATCGCAAGTTTTCCAGATTTAAGTCGTGCCCGGCATTCACGCCAAGTCCCACTTTGTGGGCTGCTTCAGATGCTGCAACAAATGGAGCCACTGCGGCAGCAGGATCTTTAGGATATTCCTTGGCATAAGGTTCGGTGTACAATTCTATGCGGTCGGCACCTGTTTTTGCCGCCAGTTTTATGTTTTCGATATCGGTGCCTACGAAAATGCTTGTTCTGATTCCGGCTTCCTTCAATCGGTCGACAACAGAGGTGAGGAAGTATAGATGGTCGTTGACTATCCATCCAGCTGAAGAAGTTAGTGCATCGGGTGCATCCGGCACAAGGGTTGCCTGCTCGGGTTTTACTTTGAGCAGTAGGTCGATAAAGTCGTCTGACGGGTATCCTTCAATGTTGAACTCAGTGCGGATTATGGGACGTAGCATATACACATCCGACTTGCGAATGTGTCGCTCGTCAGGACGTGGGTGTACGGTTATACCATCAGCTCCGAAACGTTCACAGTCGATTGCCACTTTTTCTACATCAGGGATATTGCCCCCTCTGGCATTTCTCAAAGTGGCCACTTTGTTGATATTAACACTTAAATTTGTCATTCTCTATTATAATATAATGCACTCTCGAAAAATTAGTGGCACGATAAAATTTTTATCGTATATTTGTAAGTGCATAAAATTCATCGCAAAAATAATATGAAATAATAAGAAAATAAAGCGAAAGATGCATATTGTGCCATGCTGTGGTGCCTTTTTGTTTGCAAAAAAACAAGAAAATCCGATTGCTCTTGTACAAATAAATCGAGAACGAGATGAGAATATTGCTTTTTGGGAATGAATATCAACAACGTTATACCACAGAATTACACCGCCTTATCAAGATGTTGCGTATGCGTAATGCCGACATTGTGGTAGAGCAGGATTTTTTCGGCTATTTGCGTGAATGCTTGGATATAAGAATCGGTGGCCTTGTTGGTATAGCGGCTTGCGACATGGACGGGGATGTAGCGTTGAGCATAGGCGGCGATGGAACATTCTTACGCACAGCACGAGTAATGGCACGAAAGGATGTGCCGGTACTTGGAATTAATACAGGCCATTTGGGTTATCTTGCCGATGCTGGTGTGTCTGAAATGGAACGTGTGGTAGGCGAGTTGTATGATGGGCAGTACAAAATAGGTCGTAGGACGATGCTCGAGATAATTACGGATTGCAATGTGCATATAAACAATCCTCTCGCTTTGAACGAAGTTGCCATTTTACGGCAAGATACATGTTCGATGCTCAAGATGCGTACTTGGGTCAATGGTATTGATCTTACAACATACAGGGGCGATGGCTTGGTCGTTTCTACCCCTACGGGTTCAACGGCCTATAATTTGAGTGTCGGAGGCCCATTGATAGAGCCTACGGCTCATGTGATGGTGTTGTCGCCTATTTCGGCACATTCGCTCACCATGCGTCCGTTGGTATTGCGCGATGATTCGATAATTGCCATCGAAACAGTTTCACGCACTCAGCAATATCTTGTGAGTCTGGATGGCGAGGTATATTCTTTCCCTTCGGGTGTTGCTGTGACTGTGAAAAAGTCGGATGTGTTTGTGAAAATCATAGAGCCGCTCAATCATAATTTTGCCGACACGTTGCGAAAAAAATTGATGTGGGGGCAATAGGTGCGGACAAGGAATGGGGAAATATCGTATTGATGACAATGAATTAGGTACTTTGGTTATATGTACTCGCCGTGGAATGAGGTGTGTCAGATCGTGTGTGAAAAATGGTATTATAGAAATGCATGTGCCGCAAGGATTGAGTTATGTAGAGTTGTGCAATATCGTTGAGGTCAACCGTAACAGTTTACGACAGATGCTTGAACGAAATCGGACAACTGGATTGCATTACCATGTGGGGCAGAAGATTGACTGCCTCGGTGGCAGAACTATTATCATCGGAACGCAATCACTGTTACCTCAAAAAATAATTCTTGGCGGTGACATGTCAGCGGTGTTGTGTGTAAATGTGCCGGAGACGGCTGATTTTGATGATGACAATACAACAATGTTGATTTCGAGGTGCTTGAGAAACATCGCAAAACGCATTGCATCGGTTGCCGTGCTTAGTTTGGCCGAAATTGTTGCCGATGAAATAGGTGTAAGGCCGCTTCGTTTTGTGATAGGAGCGGGGCTGCGCAAATTGGGACATTGCACCCAAAGAGGTGAAATACAACTATCTTATAATTTGGTGTTTCTGCCCGAGAAGCTGGCGCGGTTTGTAATTTTGCACGAACTTGCACATCTTTCTCACTTTAATCACGGCACTAGATTCCATGCATTGCTCGACAGGTATTGCGATGGTAGAGAGCGAGAGTTAAGTATCGAGTTGAAGCAGTTTCAATGGCCAGTACAGTTGTGATGATTGTTGTCGGGTATGGCGATATTGGCCAAACCTGTCGTCCATTTGTTGGAATGAGAGGAAACTGCATGTGTCGTAGTGCTGCCTTGCACTGTGAGGCGTACTGTGTTGCGGCCATATTTGGTATTTAGACGGTCGGCTGCTTCCATGAGTTTGCGATTTTCCAATGTGTTGATTCTGTCGAACAGGTTGAGTTGTTGGCCTGCATCTTCGATTATACCACCGAGCACGATGCCCATACGCTTGTATTTGTATCCGTTCACAAACAGGCGGTCAAGCAACAACAGAGCGACACGCACGATTTCTTGCGTATTGGCGGTGGCCGTTGACAGTTTTTCGGTATCGGAACAGGAATATTGTGGCAAGTCGGTGCGATGTGGATTGGTACATAAAAACACTGTCACGTTTTTACACAGGGAGTGGTTATTGCGCAGGCTCATAGCGGTATCAGCAGCATAGTTGCTCAGCAATTCGTGCAACTGCTCAATTTGCGTTATCATGTATGGGAATGTCCGGCTGTGCATGATCGATTGTTGATGAGCCGAAGGTGTCATTTCTATCGATGGGATGCCGTGTAATTCGCGCCAAGTGCGTACTCCAGTCATGGTCATCATTGCGCAAACGAGTGATTCGCTTAGGTTTGCAAAGTCATAAGCCGTAACGATGCCCATTTGCTTTAGTTTAGGTACGCTGCGGCGACCTATCCCCCATACATTTTCGATAGCAATCTTGCGCATAGCTTTTTCCCAAACATCAGGAGTTATGACGCATATACCGTCATAAGCGTCATATCGCTTGGCAAACCATGTTGCAACTTTTGCCAATGTATAGGTGTTTGAGCATCCGCAACTCACAGGTATGCCGCAGTTATGCGTTATCACTTCGGACACTTGTCTCATGTATTGACGCACAAGCAGAGGATCTTCTTCGGGTATGCAACCAAAAAACTCATCCACGCTATACTGTAAGAAATCGAGAACCAACTCTTGTTCGATTACGCTTTGCATTATGCGTTTCGACATTGCACGGTACTTGTATAAGTCGGCTGCAAACATTATTACATCATTGGCTGCAAGCACCTTTTTTACTTTGAAAATTGGGTCGCCACGGTGTAATCCAAGCATCTTGGCTTCTTTGGTGAGGGCAAGGATTATCCCCCCGCCTGATTCGTTATTGTTGGAAACAACCACCGGACGGCCTGCAAGTTCAGGTCGGGTAGCTATTTCTACAGAGGCATAAAACGAATTGCAGTCGATGTGAATTATCATGATTGATCGTTCCTCCTTTTTTGTAATCGCAAATTTAGCTTTCCTTTTGTTAAAACGCAATTTTGGGTGCATACCTCCTGTTATTCTCGGACTAATGATTAATGGGGATGCCTTTAGGCTATTTTACCTGTTAATAGGGAATGAGTTTTTGACTGCTACTTATTAATGGGGAGAAAGTTTACCTTTTTTTACCAACTAATAGGGATTGTTTAGGTTTTTTAGTGCTTATACTTTTGCAATAAATTAATAAACGAAAAAAATGTAAAAATTAATGAAGGAGAAAGTTTTATTTCTATCGTTGTTGTTGTCCATATCTGCATTGCCGATGATGGCGGCAGATGATTCAAACGGAGAAGAGAAGGAACAGACTAAAATAGAGAAAATTATGTCGCGTCTTACCATAGGTGGCTATGGCGAGGCTGTATATAGTCGTAATTTCTTTAGTGACAATTATCTGCGTTACAGTTCACCGGCAACTTATAAGGATGATGATGGACATGGACGATTTGACTTGCCGCATGTGGTGTTGATGCTCGGATATGATTTTGGCAAAGGGTGGACGATGGGCATGGAAATAGAATTTGAGCATGGTGGTACTGAAAGTGCCGTAGAAATAGAAGAAAGCGAAGGTGGTGAATATGAAAGTGAAATAGAACGAGGCGGAGAAGTGGCTCTTGAGCAGTTTTGGATTCAAAAAGCTATTTTTCCACAACTTAACATAAGGCTCGGTCACATGATTATTCCTGTAGGAGCTACAAATATGCATCATTTGCCAACGGAGTATTTTGGCGTTTATCGTCCTGAAGGAGAAAATACGATATTGCCATGTACATGGCACGAAACAGGTATAAGCATTTGGGGGCGTGCCGGGAATTGGCGGTATGAGGCAATGCTTGTGCCGGGGCTTGATTCTGATCGTTTCAGCCGTAAGAATTGGATACAGAGTGGGGCAGGAAGTCCTTATGAATTTAAAATAGGCAACGCCGTTGCAGGAGTATTTCGTGTGGATAACTTTTCGGTAAAAGGATTACGCCTTTCATTGAGTGGATATGTAGGAAACTCTTTTAGCAACAGTCTGCTGCGTGCCACGTCATCTTCATATGACGGTGTAAAGGGAACTGTTTCAATTGGTTCGTTTGATTTCTGTTACGATGATCACAATTTGATAGTTCGCGGATTTGCAACATATGGACATTTGTCTGATTCATATAAGATTACCGTATTTAATAAAAATCGCCGAAGCGATTCGCCATCACCTAAGCAGGATGTCGCATCTGATACCTATGCCATAGGAGTGGAAGCTGGTTATGACTTCTTTTCCCAAATAAGCAAATTACGGGGCAAGGGGCAGAAAATGTATGTATTTGCCCGCTATGATGCTTATGACTCTATGTATAAGGTGGAAAGCGGTGTATATAAATATGATTGGTGCGGTCGGCATCGCATAGCAGCCGGTCTTAATTATTATCCTCTGAAGAACATTGTATTAAAGGGGGAATATTCTATAGGCTTGCTTAAATCTCCTTACAACAATGAACCATCGATTTCATTGGGAGTTGCATATTCTGGCTTCTTTGACTTATAATATCGAAAAATGTAAAAACAAGAAATAAACTTAACGAAATGGAAGAGAAAATGAAGAAATTTGTGAAATTTCCCATGTATATTGCTTTGGGGGCAGCAATGTCTATGAGCATCGTTGCTTGTAGCGATGACGAACCGAATGGTGGTGGTGATGATGATGGTTTGTCGGCTATGGAACAGGCTTTGCAGCTTGTGATCTATGACTATGTAGACAAGACGGTAATTCCTACTTATTGTGGTATGGCTGATGCAACGATTGACTTGTACGAAGCTTGCTTGGCAATGCGTGAGGCATATGATGAGGGAACGCTTACGCAGGAGATGGTGCAGACGGCATGTGACCATTGGAACAATGCTCGTCGTTATTGGGAGTTGAGTGAGGCTTGGCTGTATGGACCAGCAGCCGACTATAACATCGACCCACACATCGATACTTGGCCGCTCGACCGTACTGCAATGGAGAATTTACTTAACAACACGCAGCAAATGGAACAAATGGACGATGATGGCGTATTTATCTCGACATTGGGTGAAAGTTTGCTTGGCTTTCATGCGGTAGAATATATGATTTATGGTCATTATGACAATGGCTTGGGAACAGGTGTGGCTCGCAACATAAGTGAATCGGGTGGTGATGCCTATAGACCATACACTCGACCGGAGTTGGTATATACAGCGGCAGTAGCTGCAGACCTTCGCAATCAATGCATTCGTCTTGAGGCTGCATGGGCAGGAATCGACAATGTGACATCGGAGAAATACGAAATCTTGACTGATTTGGAATTAGAACCGACCTATGACTATGGTGAAATGATGCGTAACTCTGGTTCTGCCGGCAGCTTGTGGGTAAACTATTTAAGTGCTGTGCAAGAACTGATTGTAGGTGCACAAGACATTGCCGATGAAGTGGGTGGTTTGAAAATTGGGAACCCGACGGGACATGGAGCAGAAGATGATCCCGACTATATCGAATCGCCTTACAGCTTGAACTCAATAAATGACTTTATCGATAATATCAAGAGTATTCAAAATGCTTATGAAGGGTATCAGATAGGCGTAAACGGCAATGTCGCTGACGATTATATTCAACCTGTCGATAACTCGTTGAGCGACTATGTGGCTACACTTGATGCTGACTTGGATACGCAAGTGCGGGAAACCATCCAGGCAGCCATTGATGCCATTAGTCAAATGCAGGAGCCGTTTGCCCAAACTGCACGTGACTCTGCTTATGATGCAATTAATCAAGCTGCTATCGATGCCTGCAATGATGTAAGTGATGTATTGGATGAAGTATTGAACTTGTTGTCAGCGCAATAGAACGGCTTTGTTGAACGGATAAAGAACGGTTACACTCCAACGAGAGGGTGTAACTGTTTCTTTGCCTTTAGAAAATATGAATTTTATAGAATAATTAATAAAATTTATCATATGAAAAAATATAGGTATTTATTGACTGCAACTATTTGTTTTGCAGGACTTGTGGCTTGTAGTGATGATATTTCTGATAGCTCGCAGGATAGCGGAGATGATGCCACGACCGAACTCCCTGATTGGTATTACACAGGTGGCGTGTTGGGAACAACCTCTCTGAACAATATTACCACGGCTTTTGAGCAGCCAACGCCTGTTGCTGAGGGTGCTGAATTTTTTAATTCATTTAAACGGGGAGAGCAACTGTTTGAAAAAGCATTTAACAGTGAATCCAATGGAGTGCGCAGTGGCCTCGGTCCACTTTATATACGCACTTCGTGCCAGCATTGTCATCCGGGTTACGGACATGGAAAAAGCCAATCGGCTGGCTCATTCAATACAACAGATATCGGTAATGGCTACTTACTGGTGGTTTATGATCCAGAAACCAATTCTTATGTATCGTGGCTGTCAGGTATGCCTCAAACTAAAGCAGTGGCTCCATTCAAAGCTCCGCTTGATGAATCGCAAATCATGATTTCGTGGACAGAATATACCGACATATGGGGAAACTGCTTCCCTGATGGTGAAACATATTCATTACGCTACCCTACAGTGACAATTCCGAAGGAAGCTATTTATGTTGCCAACAGGGGGTATGATGTGGGAAATTATGAGGTTCGCCTTGAGTCAACTATCGGTATATATGGCACAGGGCTGCTTGATGCTATAACCGATGAGGATTTAAAAGCACAATATGCAGAAGAAGAAAACGATGGCTACTTGAAAAACGGGCTTAATCCCAACATATTTGCCGGTGGCGAATGGGTTGGGCAATATTCTAACACTTCGCAAGGCGGCGATGGCACAAAATATCCTTACCGCTTCACTTATGCTTTAAGTCGTGGACCTTTGCAAGATGGTCCCGGTGCAAACGCATTTTGGAATATAACTAATGTAACTCGCAGCGATCGTCGTTTCCACTACCTTGATGGTGCAGGAAGTTATGCAACATATGCATCGCAAGATCCTGACATTCAAGATGGATTCCCTGATTACATTGCACAAATTTCCAATGCAGAGGAACATCCCGAATGGTTTACCGATAATGTTGAGGATAATATTTACAATTATCTGACTTCTACAGATTTGCCGATAGAAATTTCTGACGAAGACTATATAGATCTCATGGTTTGGCATCGTGGTCTTGCCGTGCCGGCAGCCCGAAATGTCGATGACGAAGATGTCTTACTCGGCAAAGAATTATTTGAAGAAATCGGTTGCTCTTATTGTCACCGTCCGACATGGACCACAGGCAGTGATGAAATACGCGATCCCGCTCGTTTCTTCGTTGGAGAAACGGCAGATGAACTGCCCCGATACCCATATCAAAAAATATGGCCTTACACCGATATGATACAACATAAATTACATATGGTCAATGATATCCGCACAGGTTGGTGTCGTACCACTCCATTATGGGGACGTGGTTTACACCAACGTTGTACAGGTGCAGAATATGCCGACCGCCTGCATGACTGTCGAGCTCGTACTACGTTGGAAGCCATCATGTGGCATGGTACAAGTACTGAAAGCGATGCTTACGAAACTGTTGAGAAATTTCGTGAATTGTCGAAGGAAGAACGTGATGCTGTGGTCAAATTCCTTGATTCAATATAATCGGAAAAAGATTTATGGATGCAGAGGGTGTGGTATTCTTACACCCTCTGCATTCGTTACTTCGAGTCATTTAATGGTAAATTTACAATCACGATAAATTTTGTTATTTTTATCGTATTTTTGTCGGCGGTGGCGTGTATGGCTTTTTATTGTAATTAGTTTCGTTGTTCTCTATGTATCAAGTAATAGAGTAGCGTCCTGCTGTTTGCGTATGTTGAATCTGGATTCAGAATAAGTTAAAATTACTATAATGACAAAAAAAACAAAGCTGTTCCGTAACTTGAGTTTTGGGCTCGCAGTATTGACAATAGTGGTGCTTGTTTGTGCCTCGGTGTTGGAAACCGTTTGTGGAACGAATCACATTTACGGATCCCCGCTTTTTGTTGCATTGTGGACGGCTTTAGCCGTTTTTTCAATAGTATATATCATTATTCGTAAGATGCAACGGCGAAAAATTATACTTCTGCTGCATCTGTCGTTTGTCGTTATCCTTGCGGGAGCTTTTATTACGCATGTATGGGGAGTGCAGGGCTCGATTCATTTACGACAAGGGGAAATGCCTGTATGTCAGTTTATTACTAATGATGGCATAAACGGAGTACTTCCATTTGAAATATCGCTGAACAGTTTCGAACTTGTGTATTACCAGGGAACTTTTGCCCCGATGGATTATGTAAGTTCTGTGTTGATACATGATGGCGATGGTATGCATGAGGGTGTGGTATCGATGAACAATATATACGACTATAAAGGGTATCGTTTTTATCAATCGACTTATGACTATGATAGACATGGTAGTACCCTTTCGATTTATTACGACCCGTATGGTATAGCTGTAACTTACATAGGTTATGTGTTGTTGATATTGTCGGTGCTGTTGTTTTTTTTCGATCCTAAAAGCTATTTTCGGCAATTACTGAATCATCCTTTATTACGGAAATCTGTTATGGCATCACTGTTGGCAGTTATGGCATTTCCGTCTTTTGCCAGCGATACCCCCAAGACATTACCTCGGTCTACAGCTGTAGAATTTGGCAATATGTATGTTTATTATAATGATCGTGTTTGCCCAATGCAGACACTCGCACGAGATTTTACAGTTAAATTGTATGGGAAATCAACATATAAGGGGATGACTGCCGAACAAGTGCTTACAGGGTGGTTTTTTTATTATGACGATTGGAAAACCGAACCTATAATTTATGTGAAAAGCAAGGAAGTCCGACAGTTGCTTGGCATTGAAGGAAAATACGCGCGGCTTGTCGACTTTTTCGACAATAATGGGTATAAACTGGATTATTCACGGCATCAGGAAACTGGTACATGGGATATGCGTGGCGTGAGAGAAGCTGACGAGAAGTTCAATCTTATAAGCATGGTAAGCACCGGAAATGCTTTGAAGATGTATCCCTATCGAGAAAACGACAGTTTGCAACTTGTGTGGTATTCCATATCTGAGAGGCTTCCGGCCTCAATGCCTCACGAACAATGGGCGTTTGTGCGTTATAGTATGAATTATATAGCAGAGCAAGTGGCAAAAAAAGATTTTGACGGGGTCAATACGCTTATTGTAAAAACTCGGAAATATCAAGAACGCGAAGCTGCCGGTTTTTTGCCGGACAACACTCGCTTCCGCGCAGAGAAGTTATATAATGCGTTTGATTATACCCGTCCGGTGGCAATGGTATGTCTCATGGTGGGAATCTTATCATTTTTCTTTTATTGTTGGCGCATGTTACGTGGACGAACAGGTCGTTCGTGGTTGGATGTTGTACTGTTGGCTCTGATAGCAGTGTTGTTGTTTTACATAGTTACCGTAATGACATTGCGGGGCATTACGGCGGGGCATTTTCCTGCTACCAATGGATTTGAAACTATGCAACTGATGGCTGCTTGCGTATTGGTAATATCGATTTTGTCTTACCGCAGGTTTGAGGCTGCTCTTTCATTTGGATTTATATTGTGTGGGCTTGCCATGCTTGTGGCTATGATGGGAGAGTCCAATCCATCGGTTACTCCATTGCTCCCTGTGCTTTCATCGCCTTTGCTCAGCATTCATGTTATGACAATTATGATATCATACTCGTTATTTGGTTTTGCTATGCTTAATGGAATTGTTGCGATAATTATCAGGTATTCGGGTCGGGCATGTTTTGAGCAAGTTGAGCGATTGCAAGTAATCAGTCAACTGATATTGTATCCTGCTGTTTTTTTGCTTGCCATTGGTATTTTCATAGGAGCTGTTTGGGCCAATGTGTCATGGGGACGTTATTGGGGATGGGATCCCAAAGAAACGTGGGCATTGATAACACTGCTTGTTTATGCAGCAGCGTTGCATTTGAAATCGCTACCAGCCATGCGTCGTCCTATGTTTTTCCATTGGTTTACGGTAATAGCATTCTTTTGCGTATTAATTACTTATTTCGGTGCTAATTTTATTATGAAGGGGCTACATAGTTATGCTTGATTTTGCATATTCGTTGTTGTGCAGATATGTTCCTTTTGGCAGATAAAGTTGTTTTTTTTGAAAATAGGGTGTTAAAATTGTTATATAGGGTGATGTATTAAACGGATAAACCCTATATTTGCAAATCATAACAACTAGATAAGCCAATTAACAATTGGCTTATCTTCTTAAATTATGCTTAAAGTAGTTTGTTTTTTGTTGCGCCTTGATGTGTCCGAGCGTGAAAGTCGTTGGTTATATGGAGGGAAAGCTATAAAAAGATAAAGTTTGGTATGAATTTAGACATAGCATTAGTCTTGGTAGCTCTTGTGGCAATGCTTGCAGCATTGGTTGCCGACAAACAACGACCGGGGATGATATTGTTTTCGGTAGTAGTATTCTTTTTGTGTTGCGGTATTATTTCTCCTCGAGAACTTTTAGAAGGTTTCAGTAACAAAGGAATGATAACAGTGGCACTGCTCTATCTGGTTAGCGAGGGAATCAGACAATCGGGAGCGTTAAGCCAAATGATAAAGAAAATTTTGCCGCAAGGTAATGCAACGGTTTTCAAGGCGCAATTGCGCATGTTGCCGGCCATTGGTTGCATTTCGGCTTTCCTTAACAATACGCCAGTAGTGGTGATCTTTGCTCCTATTATAAAAAGGTGGGCAAAGTCGGTTAACTTGCCTGCGACAAAATTTTTGATACCGCTTTCTTATGTGACAATTCTCGGAGGCTTGTGTACACTTATAGGCACATCCACCAACCTTGTAGTGCATGGCATGATGATAGATGCCGGTTACAAGGGAATGTCGATGTTTGAATTGACTTGTATTGGTGTCCCGATTACCGTAGTCGGCATTGCTTACATACTTTTTGCGTCTAAACGACTATTGCCTGAAGAACGCCGAAGTGCCGAAATTGTGGAAGAAGAGGAGGAAAAGACTGAAAATTTACATCCTGTGGAAGTAGTGTTGGGAGCTCGTTTCCCTGGAATCAATAAGACACTTAAAGAATTTGATTTCAAACGTCATTATGGGGCAGAGGTCAAAGAAATAAAACGCTATGGCGAAGCCATCACTAAACGTGTTGATAGAGTGCGTTTGTGTGAAGGTGATACGCTTGTTATTCTTGCCGATGATTCATTTGTCGAAGCGTGGGGGGAGTCGTCGGTGTTCCTTATGATTGCCAATGGCAAAGATGCCACACCACAGCCAAAGCGAAGCAAGCGTACATTTGCATTAGTGTTGGTTATACTTATGATTGTAGGGGCTACGATCGGTGAATTGCCGGTGACACAAGAAATGTTCCCTAATATAAAGCTTGACATGTTCTTCTTTGCTGCGGTAACAACTGTCATCATGGCATGGACCAATATTTTCCCGGCCCGAAAATATACCAAGTTTATATCATGGGACATATTGATAACCATAGCTTGTGCATTTGCCATAAGCAAGGCTATGACCAATTCGGGACTTGCCGACATGATTGCCAACTTTATCATTACCGTGAGCTATAGCTTTGGACCGTATGTGTTGCTTGCAATATTGTATTTGATAACGAATATAATCACCGAACTCATAACCAATAATGCAGCTGCTGCACTTGCTTTTCCACTTGCATTGTCGCTTGCCAGCCAACTTGGAGTGGATCCTATGCCATTTTTTATGGTAATTTGTGTTGCGGCGACGGCAAGTTTTTCCACACCGATAGGCTATCAAACCAATCTTATTGTACAAGGTATTGGAAATTATAAATTTACGGATTTTGTGAAAGTGGGTTTGCCTCTCAACATAATTTGTTTCTTGATTTCAATATTCCTGATACCTCAGATATGGCCTTTTGAACTTAATTAGACTATAATGGAAGATAAAAACATATATCCTGTGTTCGACAAGATGCTTCAGCGTTCCGACAAAGAAACATTGTTGGGACAACGAGGATTAATGGTGTGGTTTACAGGTCTTAGTGGCTCGGGAAAGAGTACGATAGCAATAGTACTCGAACGCGAATTGCAGAGCCGTGGCATATTGTGTCGTCTGCTTGATGGCGATAATATACGTACCGGCATTAACAACAACCTTGGATTTAGCGAAAACGACCGTATGGAAAATATTCGCCGTATTGCCGAGGTGGCAAAATTATTTGTAGATACTGGCATAGTCACTTTGGCCGCGTTTATCAGTCCGTTGAAATCAATGCGCCGTATGGCTGCCGATATTATAGGGAAAGATGATTTTGTTGAAATATACGTTAGTACTCCTATCGAGGAATGTGAACGGCGTGATGTGAAAGGACTATATGCTAAGGCACGTCGTGGCGAAATCAAGGATTTCACCGGAATTTCTGCTCCTTTCGAAGCTCCTGAAGATCCCACGCTTGTCCTTGATACTTCTCGTTTATCGTTGCAGCAGTCGGTTGAGGCTGTATTGCAACTTGTGTTACCAAAGATATATAAGAAATATTAGCTATAGATGGAAGAAAATTATAAGCTGAGCCACTTGAAAGAACTTGAGGCCGAATCGATCCACATAATACGTGAAGTAGCAGCCGAATTTGAAAATCCGGTGATGCTATATAGTATCGGCAAGGATTCGTCTGTCATGGTGCGCCTTGCCGAAAAAGCATTTTATCCGGGTAAGGTTCCGTTTCCGTTAATGCATATTGATTCGAAATGGAAATTCAAAGAAATGATACAGTTTCGTGACGAGTATGCCAAGAAATATGGTTGGAATCTTATCGTTGAGAGTAATATGGAAGCTTTTAAGGCCGGTGTGGGGCCATTTACTCATGGCAGCAAGGTACATACCGACTTGATGAAGACTCAAGCTTTGTTACATGCTCTTGACAAATATAAATTTGATGCTGCATTTGGCGGTGCACGGCGCGATGAAGAGAAATCCCGCGCCAAGGAGCGTATTTTCTCGTTTCGCGATCGTTTCCATCAATGGGATCCGAAAAATCAGCGTCCTGAGTTGTGGAACATATACAACACACGTGTACATAAGGGAGAGAGTATAAGGGTGTTCCCCCTTAGCAATTGGACCGAACTTGATGTGTGGCAATATATAAGATTAGAAAATATTCCCATAGTGCCGTTATATTTTGCTAAAGAACGTCCGGTAGTAGAAATTGATGGCAATCTTATTATGGCCGATGACGACCGTTTGCCGGAAAAATATCGCAATAAGATACAAATGCGTATGGTGCGATTTCGCACGCTTGGTTGTTGGCCGTTGACAGGAGCTGTCGAAAGCAATGCCGATACCATTGAGAAAATCGTTGAAGAGATGATGACTACCACCAAGAGCGAGCGTACCACGCGCGTCATCGACTTTGATCAAGAGGCAAGTATGGAGCAAAAAAAACGGGAGGGGTATTTTTAAGCAACTACGATGATGGAAAAATTAGACATAAAAGCATTCCTTGACAAAGATGAACGGAAAGATTTGTTGAGATTTCTTACAGCCGGCTCGGTCGATGATGGTAAATCAACGTTGATAGGCCATTTGCTTTATGACAGCAAGAAGATTTATGAAGACCAGCTCGATGCACTCAAGCGCGACAGCAAGCGTATTGGCAATGCCGGTGACCATATTGATTATGCTTTGTTGCTCGATGGGTTGAAGGCTGAACGCGAGCAGGGTATCACCATTGATGTGGCGTATAGGTATTTCTCTACCAATAATCGTAAGTTTATCATAGCTGACACACCGGGACATGAACAATATACTCGCAACATGATTACCGGTGGCTCTACTGCTAACCTTGCTGTAATACTTGTTGATGCCCGTCTTGGCGTGATCACACAGACTCGCCGCCACACATTCCTTGTGTCACTGCTTGGTATAAAGCACGTGGCGTTGGCGGTAAACAAGATGGACTTAGTTGGCTTCTCCGAAGATCGTTTTAATGAGATTGTTACCGATTACATGAAATTTATTGAGCCGCTTGGTATCCCGGATGTAACGTGCATACCGTTGTCTGCACTTGAAGGCGACAACGTGGTGGAGAAGTCGGTTCGCACTCCATGGTATGATGGAAAGACGCTCCTTGATTACCTTGAGACAGTGCATATAGATAACGATCACAATTTTTCAGACTTCCGATATCCGGTGCAATATGTATTGCGCCCGAATCTAGATTTCCGTGGTTTCTGTGCGAAGGTTGCTTCGGGTATTGTTTGTAAGGGTGATGAAGTTGTCGCTCTGCCGTCGGGAAAACGTTCTCGGGTAAAAAGCATAGTGACTTATGACGGAGAACTTGACCGTGCATTCCCACCACAGTCGGTTACACTCACTTTGGAAGATGAGATAGACGTGTCGCGTGGCGACATGCTTGTATGTCCCGATAATATGCCGTATGTTGGTCGAAATTTCGAGGCAATGCTTGTATGGATGGACGAAGAGGTTATGGATAACAGCAAATCATTCTTTATCAAGCATACAACCAACACAAGTCGTGCGCATATCGACAGCATCAAATATAAGGTTGATGTAAACACCATGGAACATTTATCGATAGAAAACGGCAAGCTCACCAAGGAAACGTTGCCCATGCAACTTAACCAGATAGCTCGTGTGGTTATAACCACTGCCCGTGAATTGTTCTTCGATCCATTCAATAAAAACAAGGCTACAGGCTCGTTTATCCTCATCGATCCCATAAGTAACAACACTTGTGCCGTAGGTATGATTATCGACCGTATTGATGATAAAGACATGCTCAGTGATGCCAGTCTGCCTATACTCGACTTGCCAAAAATCGGCATAAATTCTGAGCATTACGATGCAGTTGAACGTGTTGTTAAAGAATTGTATCGTCAGGGCGTTGAAGTGAAGATTATTAAATAAACGACTTATCATACATGGGATTATTGGATTTTAACAAATTGCCTGTAAACACGTTGGTTGGTGCCGACTGGGATACCTTTAAGAAGATTACCGCAGGACGTGAGATTGGAACCGGATATGTAACCAAATATATGCTTACGAAAGGGGTATGTCGGTTGATGTCGATGTTTTCGTCCATACAAGAAGGCAAATATGCACGTCAGTTGCAGCCTATGCCTATGCTTTACGACCCTGTGTTTATTCTTGGGCATTGGCGTAGTGGAACGACGTTTGTTCACAATGTTCTTGCTTGTGACAAACACTTTGGGTATTGTACCACTTATCAGACTGTATTTCCGCATTTGATTATGTGGGGACAACCGTTTTTCAAGAAGGCGATGAGTTGGCTCATGCCCGACCATCGTCCTACCGATAACATGGAACTTGCCGTTGACCTGCCCCAAGAAGAAGAGTTTGCCCTCTCCAATATGTCATCGTGTAATTATTACAATTTTTGGTATTTCCCTCAGGCCATGCAGGAATATGCCGAGAAGTATTTGCTCATGAATGACATTTCGGACGAAGAATTGCAGGAATTTGAGTCGGTGTTTACCAAATTGATAAAAATATCGCTGTGGAATAC
The DNA here is from genome assembly GCA_964395975.1 of uncultured Muribaculaceae bacterium. Taxonomy (GTDB): domain Bacteria; phylum Bacteroidota; class Bacteroidia; order Bacteroidales; family Muribaculaceae; genus Avimuribaculum. The sequence goes on from CAYNBZ010000001.1 coordinate 83,217, forward strand.
CAATGGGACGCAATTCTTGAGTAAAAATCCACCTCATACGGGGCGCGTGCGCGAACTTGTTAAGATGTATCCCAATGCGAAATTTATTTATTTGATGCGGAATCCATATACGGTATTTGAAAGCACTCGTAGCTTTTTTAATAATACCATTAAGCCACTCCAATTGCAGTCTATAAGCAGTGAAGAACTTGAGCATAACATATTATCAATATATGCCAAGTTATATCATAAGTATGAAGCCGATAAAGATTGCATACCTGCAGGGAATCTGATTGAAGTTAAATTTGAGGATTTTGAAGCGGATGCAATGGGTATGACTGAAAAAATATACAGGACACTCGATATTCCAGGATTTGATGTTGCTCGACCTGCTATTGAAAATTATGTCAGTAGCAAGAAGGGGTATAAGAAAAACAAGTACAAATATGACGACCGTACGGTACAATTAGTTCATGACAATTGGGGATTTGCACTTAACGACTGGAATTATCATCTTGATGAATGATTTATTGTGGTAGTAACCGCTATTGTTAAATTTGAATATGAAAGCAATAAAGTTTTTTATAGTTGCTTCGGCTTTGTGGCTTTGCGGCGAAGCAGCGGCTCAGCCGGGTGTTTATATGGTCAACTATGGCGATATGGATCATTGGATTGACCGCCAAATTAAAGAATCGGGAATTATCGGCGGTGAAACGAAACACGTATGGGCAATCGGTCCCACAATGACTATTGAGGGGGATGAGGCTTATGTCAATAAAGGAGGCTCGCCATGGGGATCGTCTAATGTAATGGCCAAAGTGGCCGGTATTACCAAAACCAATACATCGGTTTTCCCTGAAGAGCGTGGCGATGGTTATTGTGTCCGTCTTGAAACTCGTATGGAAAAAGTGAAAGTACTCGGACTTATTAATATGGAGGTGCTTGCTGCCGGCTCGATATTCCTTGGTAACGTGCATGAGCCAATTAGAGGGACTAAAAATCCGCAGAAAATGCTTAATTCCGGCATACCGTTCACCAAGCGTCCCGTTGCTATCATGTTTGACTATAAAGTGCAAATGTCATCTCGGACCAATCGTATAAAAGCAACCGGCTTTGGAAGCAAAAAAGAAGTTGAAGGGCGTGATTTGCATGAGGTGAATCTGTTCCTGCAAAAACGTTGGGAAGACGAAGATGGAAATATTTATGCCAAACGCATAGGTACGATGGTGGTGCGCTTCGATGAAGATTGCGATTGGCAAAATAATGCTTCATTTACAATTCATTATGGCGATATTACAAATGAGCCGTTTTACGATGAAAGTATGATGGGTCTTACAGATTTGCGTTATGCCGTCAATAGCAAGGGGGAAAGCGTTCCGATTCAAGAAATAGGTTGGGGTGATACTGATGATGAACCCACACACCTTCAAGTACAATTTACAGCCAGTCATGGTGGAGCCTACATTGGTTCTCCCGGCAATATTTTGTGGATTGATAATGTTAAGTTGGTGTATTAGTATTACAGAACATAGCATAATTGAAAAAAACTAGGGTGACCCTTCATGTCATTATTGACTTTTGGGTCACCCGCGTTTTTTCAATAAGTAAAGTACAATTATTCGCTGATAATGTCTATTGTACCTTTCTTTAGACCTTTGGCTGTAGCTTCAAGGGTTATTTTACCCGGAGTTTCGGTTGATGATACTATCGCTGTCATCATGCCGCTGAATACGTGCATGTGTGGTGCTTGAAACGATTCAAGTGATGCTGGATCGCCATTGGCACCGGCACGATAGAACCCTGCACCTTTCACCTTAAACGAGATTTCGTTATCGGCAAGAGGGCATAGGTTGCCATCTTTGTCAACGACTTTTACGGTTACAAATGACAGATCTTTCCCGTCGGCCTTTATTTGTTGACGGTCTGCTTCAAGCACGATGTGATGCGGCTTGCCGGCAGTGTGCATTTCTGTTTCGGCAACTGCATTACCATCGTTGTCATAGGCTACTACTTTCACAGTGCCGGGCTCATACTTTGTATCCATCCACATGAGGCGGTAACGTTGTTGACGCAAGAAACGGTCAGATCCAACAGTGTCTTCGCTGTTTTCAACCTTTATTGATAGGTCTTTGGTTCGTTTCCCTTGGCTTTTGCCGTTTATAAATACTTCGGCTGTTGGATAATTGGTATAAACGAATATTGGTGTTACTTCCCCTTCACGGCCTTCCCAGTTCCAATGCGGTAGTACATGGAGAGTTTCGGCATCCTTGTTCCAATGGCTGCGATATAGATAATATCTGTCTTTTGGCAGTCCTGCAAGGTCAATGATTCCGAAAAGTGATGAGTGGCTTGGCCAATCGCTATAATATGGAGTAGGTTCGCCGAGATAGTCAAAGCCCGTCCATACGAACTCTCCTATGCAATAAGGAAGGTCTTCGTGTTGGATGAAGTCGTCTTCCGGAAGATTTGACCAACTGCAATGTTCAACATCGTAGGATGATGACTGATGGTCGGGATATTTCTGCATCGACTGGCGGACAACAGGAAATTTGTAAATTCCACGGGAGCTTACTGTAGAGGCAGTTTCGCTACCGAGTATAATTTCTTGTGGCAGTTTGTCATAGTTTTGTTGATACTTGTGCGGACGGTAGTTGAATCCTGCCACATCCATGGTAGCCGCTATATTGTTGTTGACAACGGCATCTACATTGTCCATACCTTGTGTTACCGGTCGCGTGGGGTCTTCACGATGACAAATGTCTTGCAGGAAACGAGACAATTTGCTTCCTAAGTTTCCCGGCCACTGATCGGGAACTTCATTGCCCACACACCACATTACGATACTTGGGTTATTGCGGAACTGATGCAAGAGATTAACCACATCTTTCTCGGCCCATTCATCAAAGAATTTATGGTATCCATTTTCCATTTTCGGCGTTTTCCATTCATCGAAGGTTTCAGCCATTACCATAAAGCCCATTTCATCACAAGCGCGTACAAGTTCTGGAGCCGGCATATTGTGTGAAGTGCGGATGGCATTACAGCCCATGTCTTTCAGTATCCTTAACTGCCGGCGTATTCCTGCGTCATTGACGATTGCTCCCAACGGTCCAAGGTCGTGGTGGTTGCACACGCCTTTGAATACGGTGCGTTCGCCATTGAGGTAGAATCCCTTGCCGGGTATAATCTCAATTGTACGGACACCGAATGTGGAGGCATATTCGTCTTTTAAAATATTGCCTTCATAAATTTTTGATTCTGCCGAATAAAGGGTAGGAGTTTCGGGCGACCATAACGATGGATTGTCGATGATGAAGTCTTGTTCAAAGTTATTACCGTCATAGTTAGAGCCTTGTTTTTCAGCCGAAGCAACTATGTTGCCAGATGCATCTTTCAGCTCGGTGACTATGCGGTAGTTGGAAATGCTTTTGCCTTCGGGCATTTCTAAATTAGTTGTTAGGTGTACTTTCGCAAACTCGTTGTTTACCTCCGGTGTGGTAAGATGTGTCCCCCATACAGGCACATGGGCATCTTCATTGATAATCAGGTGTACGTTGCGGTAAAGGCCGGCACCCGGATACCAACGTGATGATTCAACCTCATTTTCAAGGCGTACTGCCAATGTATTGACACCATCCGACTTTAAATAAGGGGTAACATCAAAATGAAAAGAATTATATCCGTATGGCCAATACCCGACTTCGTGTCCATTAAGCCATACACGGGCATGGCTCATGGCTCCGTCGAAGACGAGGGTTGCCCTTTTGCTTGAAGAAAACTCTGGCGTTTCAAATTCAAGGCGATACCAGCCTACACCAATAAATGGCAGACCGCCGGTGCGCCCCGCATGTTCTATTGCTTCTGTCTGTCCATCTTGTGAGATGGCCATGTTCTGCTTGTCATTGTCAATGCTGAAAGGTCCATATATGGCCCAATCATGCGGAACCACTACTGACTGCCACTTCGCATCGTCGAAAGTTTCGTTACTGAAGTCTTGCTGATCTTCTCGGGTGAATTTCCACCCTTTCTCGAATGTCCGTTGAACTCGCACTTGTGCCACAATTCCTTGGGTTACGAATGCAAATAAAACGGCTAATAAACAGAATGTTCGCATAATATATAAATATTTTTAAATGATGTTTATAAACTTAGGTAGTTTGATTGATGATGGACAGCATATTGCTTTAATAACATAGATATATTAACAAAAGAGGTAAATATGGCATTATGAAAGCTATTTAAAAAAAAGATTATCGCCTTTTTCCTAGAGGCTAAAGATACAAAATTTTATTGTAAGACTTATGTTTTTCGCAAATAAATTGATATATGAAAAATAATCAGAAAGATTGGCATTCCTGTTTATGTATGAAGTCGTTGAGTGTGGGCAAGATGGGAGAGTGGATGTTGTGCAGATTTGACAATTTTGCCAACTGAATGGAATCCGTTATGTGGTCATCTCTTTAAAAGGATATCATTTAAGCAAGAGTGTGGCATCACCGTAACTGAGGAAACGGAAATCATGCCTGAGCGCGTAATCATAAATCGTGCGCCAATCGCCATCGACGAACGCAGATACAAGAAGTAGCAGCGTTGATTGCGGTTGGTGGAAATTGGTAATCATTCCATCGATAATGTGGAAACGGAATCCAGGGGCTATCATGATTTGTGTGCTGCCGATGTAATTGTCGGCATGATGTCGGTCAAGATAATCGATGATGGCTTGTAAGGCAACACGCATATCAGGTTCGTTGACTGAGTCGATAGTGTATGGCAGCCATTGGCTTATGCATAGTTCTCCCTCTTCGGCATTGGGATTGTTCAATAGCGTAAGTCCTATGTAGTATAAGCTTTCGAGGGTACGTACAGATGTTGTGCCTACGGCAATTACCGGATTCTTACCTGCGTTTCTGATAAGGTCGGTAAGCAATGACCGTGGAACTGAAATAAACTCGGTGTGCATTTGATGGCCGCCAATTGTTTCGGATTTTACAGGTTGAAATGTCCCTGCACCTACATGCAGTGTGAGTTCACGCCGTTGTATCCCTCTGCGGTCGCACTCGCCAAGTATACTATCGGTGAAGTGCAGACCCGCCGTAGGGGCAGCTACGCTTCCGTCGATGTGTGAGTAAACTGTTTGGTAATTCTCATTGTCGCTTGGTTCGGTAGCACGGTTTAGATAGGGAGGTATTGGAATCTCCCCAACGGCACATAGTATTGATGCAAATGTTATATTATCGTTATCCCATGAAAACTCTACAATGAATGCATTGCCTTGCCTTTCTTTGCGCATTGCGGTGAGTGTTACTTGTTGGGCATCAATATGCAAATCCATGTGCAGGTGGTCGTTTTTCCATCGTCGAGCATTTCCAATGAAGCAAATCCATGAGCATCCGCTTGTGGATGCAAAGACTTGTGCATAGTCACGTGGGTTATACGGTTCAAGGCAAAACACTTCGATCCATGCACCGCCATTCGGCTTGCGAAAGCGAAGTCGAGCATTAATCACACGAGTGTTGTTATATATGAGTATTGCACCTTGTGGCAGCAGTTGAGGAATCTCATAGAAACGGTATTCTCCTTTGATTGCATGTTTGCTGTAACATAGTAGTTTACATTGTTCACGGTCGTCCAATGGGTATTTGGCAATACGTTCATCTGGAAGCGGATAATTGAAATCCTCTATGCGCAGGTTGCGAATTTCATCGATTGTCATGTTATTCCTTGCCATGGGTTGATACAAAAACTCTTGCATTGCACCCACCGTTATGAGAAGGGGAGCGATGCAAGAGCTTGGAGAGGTCCCTAGCGGATTCGAACCGCTGTAGACGGTTTTGCAGACCGTTGACTAAACCACTCATCCAAGGAACCGATTGATTTTTTAGTGTTGCAAAGATAGGACAAATTCTGCACATACGCAATATCTGCTTCAATTTTGTGAATTTTTGAGATTTAAATCATCAAAATAGGTTGAGGGTATTGGCGGCAGAATAGATAAAAATACAACTCAAATAAAAATCAAATGCTTTTTTAACTCATGCTTGCACAATGCCTTAAAGTTCAATTGCGAAGATAACGCAACAAATTATGGTGGGAAGTTTGTCAGCTTTGGCTATTATAACCTCCATGTCGTTCTTTTTGTCGGCCTTGTATGGCAGGTTACCATGAGCCGCCAGCACCACCTCCGCCAAAACTGCCGCCTCCGAAACCACCAAAGCCTCCGTTTCCAAATCTGCCACCCGAGGAACCTCTTCTACCGATACCACCAATTGGGAAACCGAAGAAAATACCACCTGGTCCGAATGTGCCGCTGCCACCAGAGTGGCCGTGGCTATTGTCATTACCACCGGATTTACGTGTCAACAATACGACAATAAAGAACAGTAGCATTCCAAATAATATGACTATGAGTCCGGTGGTAAGGCCTCCGTCGTTGTCTTTATATCGTTCTTTGCTATATTCCCCGGCTACGATGGGACATACAATTTTCACTGCTGCTGCAATGCCACTGAAATAGTCATTTTGCTTGAAGTGTGGTATCATTTCGCGTTCCACTATCATCTTGCACATGGCATCGGGCAATGCTCCCTCAAGGCCGTAACCTGTTGCAATGAACGCTTGTCCGCGTGATATAGTGGTTTTGGGTTTGACAAGGATGACTACGCCATTGTTGTCATTGGCGTTACCCACTCCCCACTGCTCGCCTATCTCATAGGCCATTTCGGCTGGCTCAAGACCTCCAAGGTCTGCTATTGTTACGATGACCACTTGGTTGCTTGTCCTGCGGTCAAATCGGGTGAGTGAGTCTTCAAGAAATTTTATCTGTTGGGTCGACAGTACTCCTGCAAGGTCGTTGACAAGGCGTGGCGGGTTGGGGCGCTGCGGTACTTGTGCCATTGCTGTCACAGTCACACATAGCATTATGCTTAATATGATGAAAGCAGCTTTAATTTTCGTTATAAGAAATTTCATCACTTTGCTCGTTTATGTCATCTTCGGTCCAAGGGAAAAATGCAGATAGGTTGTTGCCAATCTGTTCTATCACTTTGCATAGTCCACCAACGGGATCGTTATGTCGTAGGTGGTTTCTGAGAATTTCTTTCTCTTCGTTCCAAAAATCGTTGCCCACTCGTTCGGTTATACCTTTATCGCCAATAATGGCAAACATATGAGAATTGTAAGCCACATACACCAACACCGCATTTCGCTGCCGTGTTTCGTACATCTTCAGTTCATTGAATACTTCCACGGCTCGCCTATAAGGGGCGCCAGACTTACAGTGAGGCTCGATGTGGACGCGAATCTCTCCCGAAGTACATTTCTCAGCTGCACTTATAGCTTTCACCACTTTTGTTTGCCCGTCTTTTGGGATAAAGTCCTTAAGAGACATAATTTTAAAATTGTGCTTTTGGTCGTTTGTCAGAATTCCACTACAGGAACCTTTTCGGCACTATCGGTTGCTTCGAAGTAAGGTTTCGAGTCAAATCCAAAAATCATAGCCGCAATGTTGCCTGGAAACTTGCGTACCGACACGTTGTATTCTCTCACTGTGTCGTTGAATTTTTTGCGCTCAACAGCGATGCGATTTTCTGTCCCCTCAAGCTGGGCTTGCAATTGCAGAAAGTTTTCGTTGGCTTTAAGGTCCGGGTAGTTTTCCGACACAGCAAGTAATCGTCCTATTGCGGCACCGAGTTCTCCTTGAGCATCTTGAAACTTGTGCAGCGAAGCCGCATCGAGGTTGTCTGGGGCCACAGTGATTTGTGTAGCCTTTGCTCGTGCATTTATTACATTCTCAAGCGTTTCCTGTTCGTGTGTGGCATATCCTTTCACAGTGGCCACAAGATTGGGTATTAGGTCGGCCCTGCGTTGATACACATTTTCTACTTGCGACCAAGCATTGGTTACACCTTCTTCTTTCTCAATGAACGAATTGCGAGTTCCCACAGCCCATAAGCCGATGACGACCACGATGACTACCAATACGATAGCAGTAATTAAGCATCCTTTCTTCATATTTTCGAGATATTCTATAAATGTTTAGCAATTGATTCCAGCAAATATCATGCCTTAATCAGATGGCAGCTTTGCTTAATATTTTTCAAAAATAGCCCTGTACACCGAATTTTGCAAATGCCGATGAATGGTTTTTCACGATAGCCTGAAATATGCGTTTGGGGAACCTCGTGTCCGGATGGAGGGTGAATGTGAAATCTCGGAACAGTTTCTTATTTTTGTAGATGAAACCAAGAATTGTATGACGAAAAAGATAAACATATTGCTTTGTGACAAATTTACTGGTTTGTTGCCCGATTACATACCATCGTATGTGTGGATGTTCACAAGGCTTTTCGATGCCATGGGGTGCGGTGTGACCTATGCCGTTTATCCAGTTATGGAAGATTGTTTGCCGAGGAGTATCAATCAAGGTGAGATATATCTGATAACGGGGTGTAATCTCAGCGCATACGATGATGTGACATGGATAAAGAATTTACTCGACTGGATAATGAATGCCTGTTCGGCAAATGCCTTGATTGTGGGAATATGCTTTGGTCATCAAGCCATAGCTCAGGCATTGGGAGGCAAGGTGGAACAGGCAACTGTGGGATGGGGCATTGGTATCAGGGAGTCGAATGTCGTGGATGAGGCGGCATTGGCATATTTTCCCGATGGTCGTATGCGGCTGCTCTATAATCATCACGACCAAGTTACACGGCTGCCAAATGGTGCGGTATTGACTGCCACGAGCAACTTCTGCCCGATAGAAAGTTTTCGTATGGGCAAAAATGTCCTTGCCTTTCAGGGTCATCCCGAGTATATACCGAAATATGAAGAACATTTATTAAATAATTTTGCGGATGAAGAACCGATTGCTGTAAAAGAAACTGCGTTGCAATCACTATCGTCAATGCAGCATCAAGGTTCGGTTGTAGCACGTTGGATTCTCGACATGGCATGAATATCCCCATATGGACTATTTATGCGTAATAAAAGACTACTTTTTATCCATTAAAAGTATGTCTGAATGCGTAATTTTGCATTCCACTACTATCTACTCTGCTTTTTATGAGCGGCATATTGAGAATTATAACCATCACGGTCATTATGATGGTGAGTGTAGCTGTGTCAGCATATTGCCAGATGCCGATAAGATTTTCGGTTGTACCGCCTGTTGCCCCTGACTCTGCCGACTTGGCATACTATGGCCGACGGCACACTCTTAAAGCGGCTGCTACTGTTATAGGACTAAACATTACAGTCTGGGCATTTGACAGATATATTCAGAAAGGAGATTTTGCTTACATCTCTTGGAATTCGGTAAAAGAAAATTTCAGGCATGGCTTTATCTGGGATAACGACCGTATGGGGACAAATATGTTTCTTCACCCCTATCATGGACACTTGTATTATAATGCGGCTCGTGCCAATGGATTCAATTATTGGCGTTCGGGTCTGTTTGCTTTTGGTGGAAGTGCCATGTGGGAATTGTTTATGGAAAACGAGTACCCGTCAACCAACGACATAATAGCTACACCTATAGGAGGAATAATTTTGGGTGAAGTCGCCTATAGGGCATCAGACATCATACTTGACGACCGTGCTACAGGATGGGAACGTGTGGGACGAGAAGTAAGTGCAGCCATCGCATCGCCAATGCGTGGGCTTGTACGCATTATCAACGGCGATGCATGGCTACGTCGGTCCACTTCAGGTCGGCAATTCGGTATTCCTAATGTGGCTGTTGAATTTTCGGCCGGTATCCGTATGCTTGAGTTCCGTGATGAAATATTTGATAAGGGTTCCGGCTTTTCATATCAATTAGCAATAGAATATGGCGAGCGCTTTGAGGTAAAAGACTCACGGCCTTTCGACTTCTTTTCACTGCGTGTCAGTTCTGCCATTCAGGCATCACAGCCGTTGTTAAGCCAGTTGAACATAATGGGTAGGCTGTTGGGACGCGAAGTAATAGACAAGCACGGGCGATATATGAGCGTGGGAATGTATCAGTATTTCGACTATTATGACTCCGATACAATATCTGACGTGTCGGCCAAAACTCCTTATAAGCTCGGTATTCCGGCAAGTGTCGGTGTCGGTGCAATGTACCGCGACGGCCACCGGTCCAACTTTGTTTTCGACTGTTATGCACATTGCAATTCTGTCATACTTGGAGCCGTTCTGTCCGACCATTATTATCTCGATGAGCGCAATTACAACCTTGCGAGTGGATTTTCGATTAAAACGGGCATCAATATGGCTTTTCGCAACGGTTTACTTTCGTTAAGTGCATCGAATGATTTTTATGGGTTATATACGTGGAAAGGTTATCCTTCTGGAATTGATTGGGGCACGGTCAACTATAAAACATTAAATGCGCAGGGGGACAAATCATCGGCATATTTCAACGTGGCAGAATTGAGAGCCGATTTGCGCATTTGGAAAAAACTTTACCTGACAGCAGTCGTGACGCATTATCTGCGTATGACCCACTATCGTGATTATGAGAATGTGCGTTCTTCTACTAGTGCCACACAACTGATGCTGTCTTATAAATTATAAATGTTGGCTTTTGCTCTGCAAAAGCCAACATTTTGTATGCCGCTTTTTGTAGGGATTTTACTACTTTTGTAAAGTAAGAATGTGGGAATGAAACAACTGAAAATATTGCGTGTTATCCTGTCGGTAGCTTTTGTGCTGTTGCTTACGATGGCATTGTTATGCCACGATTCTGAGGGTATGCAGTGGCTGAAATGGGTTTACCGGTTGCAACTGATGCCGGCCTTGCTGTCGCTTGCGGCAGGGATGTGCCTGTTCTGGCTTGTTATGACGTTGCTCATAGGTAGAATTTACTGCTCTACCGTTTGCCCACTTGGCGTGTTACAGGACTTGTTTGGGTGGATTGGTAAAAAAGTGAGGCGCAATCGTGATGGCAGTTTACGGCTTTATCATTATTCTCGTGCCGAGAATCGTTTGCGTTATGTTGTATTGGGTGTGGTGGTTCTGTGTATTATGGCAGGACAGTTGTTTTTGCCCGAAATTATAGATCCTTATTTCATATATGCAAACTTTGTCAACAACCTGACCCATGCCGTTTCTGATTCTCTACTCGGGAATGTAGTCATGCCCGGGGTGTTTGGGATGGTCATATCGGCTTGCACATTAGTGGCAATTTCGGCATTGGCATTCAAGAATGGTCGGACGTTTTGCAACACCATTTGTCACGTTGGCTCGGCATTGAGTATAGTTAGTCGTTTTTCACTTTATCAACTTGAAATAGATCCTGACATATGTACCAATTGTGGACGTTGCGAACAGCAATGCAAGGCCTCGTGCATCGATGCCAAGGTTCATACCATTGACTATAGCCGTTGCGTGCTGTGCATGAATTGTGCTGCTGTATGCGATGATCATGCCATACGTTTTACGGTCACGCGCAAACGTCTTTCGACTCCATTAATGCAGCGTATCGACCAAAAAATACCACAGATGACCATTGACCGTCCGCAGGCTACTGCTGATGCTTCGAAACCGGTGAAGACTTCGAGACAATGGATTACAGATACTATGATAATTCCTAAAAGATAAAATCTAAGGTTTTTCAATACGATTAATAGCAATGAAACAATATCTTGATTTACTGCGCCATGTGCGTGATAATGGGGTGATGAAGTCCGACCGTACAGGCACAGGTACTCGCAGCGTGTTTGGCTACCAGATGCGTTTCAATCTGGAAGACGGTTTCCCGTTGTTGACAACTAAGAAGTTACACCTGAAGTCGATAATATATGAATTGCTGTGGTTTTTGCGTGGCGACACCAATGTGCATTATTTGCAAGAGCATGGCGTGAGAATATGGAATGAGTGGGCTGACCCCGATGGCAGCCTCGGGCATATATACGGCTACCAATGGCGGTCATGGCCAGACTATGACGGAGGCTATGTCGACCAGATTGCTCAGGTAATTGATATGATAAAAAATGACCCCGATTCGCGTCGCATAATAGTGAGTGCGTGGAATGTGGCCGATCTTGGTCGAATGAATTTGCCACCTTGCCACTTGCTGTTTCAGTTTTATGTCGCCAATGGCCGCTTGAGCCTGCAACTTTATCAACGCAGTGCCGATATATTTCTCGGTGTGCCGTTCAACATAGCGTCTTATGCGCTTTTATTGCAAATGATGGCTCAAGTGACAGGAACACGTCCAGGTGATTTCATACACACCCTCGGCGATGCTCACATTTATTCAAATCATTTTGAGCAAGTCGAGGAACAATTGTCACGCAGCCTGCGTCCTTTGCCGCATATGCGTCTGAATCCCGATGTGCATGACATATTTGCTTTCCGATATGAAGATTTTGTCCTTGAAGGTTATGACCCGCATCCACACATCAGCGCGAAGGTTTCGGTATGACACAATAGTGCTTTGTGACGCATTCCATGTGTCTGGTTTTAGGGCTTCGCTGGTTTTGACAGAGAAATAAGTGGAATGTTTGTAGAAATTTGTACCTTTGCAAATTATAAGATAATAAGACGAAAAATAGGACATGAGTTTACTTGATTTGAGCGAACAAGAAATAGTTAGGCGCAACAGCCTCGATGAGTTGAGGAAGATGGGTATAGAACCATATCCGGCAGCCGAGTATGCGGTAACGGGCTATACCGATGAAATCAAGGAGAATTTCAAAGACGATGCCCCGCAACGACAAGTGAGCATTGCAGGACGCATCATGAGTCGTCGTATCATGGGTAAAGCCTCGTTTATGGAGTTGCAGGACTCGAAAGGGCGGATACAGGTTTATATAAGTCGTGATGATTTATGCCCTGACGAGGACAAAAATCTGTATAATGTGGTGTTTAAGAAGTTGCTTGATATTGGCGATTTCGTTGGGATAGATGGCTTTGTTTTCCGCACACAGATGGGCGAGATCACTGTCCATGCACAGCACCTTACGGTACTTAGCAAGTCGATACGTCCGCTGCCCATTGTCAAGATGAAAGATGGTGTGACGTATGACGCTTTCGATGATCCCGAGTTGCGCTATCGCCGTCGTTACGTCGATTTGATAGTAAACAGCCATGTAAAGGATATTTTCATAAAGCGCACCAAGGTATATAATTCTATGCGGGAATATTTCAATTCCAAGGGATACCTTGAAGTGGAAACGCCTATTTTGCAATCGATTCCCGGTGGGGCAGCCGCACGACCGTTCATCACCCACCATAATGCTCTTGACATTCCGCTGTATCTGCGCATAGCCGATGAACTTTATTTGAAGAGGCTTATCGTTGGGGGCTTTGAAGGAGTGTATGAATTTGGTAAGAATTTTCGCAACGAGGGTATGGATCGTACGCATAATCCAGAGTTTACTTGTATGGAAATATATGTTTCCTACAAGGATTATAATTGGATGATGTGTTTCACCGAGCAAATGCTTGAAAAAGTATGTATGGATGTAAAAGGCTCTTATGAAGTGAAGGTTGGCGACAATGTGATTAATTTCAAGGCACCGTATAAACGAGTCACGATGCTCGACAGTATCAAGGAATTTACCGGATATGACCTAACGGGTAAGAGCGAGGATGAAATACGGGATATTTGCAAGCAATTGAAGATGGAGATTGATGAAACAATGGGCAAAGGCAAACTCATTGATGAGATATTTGGCGAGTTTTGCGAGGGTAAATATATCCAGCCTACTTTCATTACTGATTATCCGGTTGAAATGTCGCCGCTCACCAAGCGTCATCGCAATAATCCCGATTTGACCGAACGTTTTGAATTGATGGTTAACGGAAAAGAGTTGTGTAACGCTTATTCAGAGCTTAACGACCCTATCGACCAAGCTGAGCGCTTCAAGGAGCAGTTGCGGCTGAGTGAAAAAGGCGATGACGAGGCAATGTTTATTGACCAAGATTTCGTGCGTGCGCTCGAATACGGGATGCCCCCGACATCGGGCATGGGAATAGGTATGGATCGCCTTGTAATGCTAATGACGGGGCAATCGACAATACAGGAAGTGTTGCTGTTCCCGCAAATGCGCCCCGAAAAGGTAGAAAAGCGTGACAAGGTGGAAGCATATACGGCCATTGGAGTGCCTGTTGAATGGGTAGAAGTGATTCAAAAGGCCGGTTGTTCAACTGTTGACGCTCTTGCCGGTGCCGGTGCCGGAAAATTGCACCAAGATTTGTGCGGACTGAACAAGAAATATAAACTTGGCCTGAAGAACCCCACTGTCGATGACGTAAAGGCATGGATTGAAAATGCAGTTTCCAAGTGATTAACAGTACTATAATTTTAGTATCATGATGAAAGACATAACGGGCAAGATGGCAGTTATGGGGGGTGGTAGTTGGGCTACTGCTCTTGCCAAGCTGTTATTGCTCGCACAAGATACCGACATATTGTGGTATATGCGTCGGGATGACCGTATTGCTGACTTTAAACGGTTGTGTCATAATCCCGTTTACTTGTCGGACGTGCGTTTTGATATCGATCGCATATATTTTTCCAGCGATATCAATGAAATTTGTGAGAAGGCCGATACATTGCTATTGGCAATACCATCGCCATATTTGAAGTCACATCTTGCCAAATTGTCGATTGACATTAGTGGCAAGCAAATGGTGAGTGCAGTGAAAGGGATTGTCCCTGATGAGAATCTCGTGGTGTCGGAATATATGAAGCGGTTTTATGGCATAGAAGGGCAAAATTTAGCTGTGATGAGCGGTCCTTGTCATGCCGAAGAGGTGGCACTTGAACGCCTCAGTTATCTGACCATAGGCTCCGAATCGCCCGAAATGGCTAAGGCTGTCGCAAACCGATTGAATAGCAAGTCGATGCGCACCATTTTGTCGGACGATGTGATTGGCATTGAGTATGCAGCTGTGCTGAAGAACGTATATGCTATAGCATCTGGCATTGTGCATGGAATGAAAGGGGGTGACAATTTTCTGGCCGTATTGCTTTCCAACGCCATTCGTGAGATGGATGCCTTTGTAGCTGCTGCGGCTCACGGAAAGCAGCGTAATATATGCGACTCGGTGTATCTTGGAGATTTGCTTGTGACGAGTTATTCGCGCTTTAGCCGCAACCACAATTTTGGCTCGATGATAGGCAAAGGCTATTCGGTGAAAGCAGCAATGATGGAGATGGAAATGATAGCCGAAGGCTATTATGGCACCAAGTGTATCCATGAAATTAATCGCGACTTGCAAGTACCGATGCCAATTCTCAATGGAGTGTATGAGATTTTATACAATTATCGTCCGGCAACTAAAATGATAATGGAAATGGCTTCCTCTTTTTATTGAAGAGTGGAGTCAAAAAATAACGAACACAAATTTTTGACAGAGAAATGAAAACGATTCAAGTTATCAATCGCAACGTGCTTGGAACAGTTTCCGAAGCCGACATCAACAGCTTGCAAGCACGTGCCACCGATGCAATGGAAAAACTTCATAATGGCACCGGTGCGGGCAATGATTTCCTTGGCTGGCTTCATTTGCCAAGCGAAACTCCAGAATCCCTTCTTGATGATATCAATGCAACGGCTAAGTGCTTTGCCGATTGTGAATATGTTGTGGCCATCGGTATCGGAGGCAGCTACCTTGGAGCAAAAGCCGTGATAGAGGCATTGAGCGACTCTTTCGCTGCTTACAAACCTGCAGAAGGTCCACGTGTGGTATTTGCCGGGCAAAACATAGGCGAAGATTATCTGCACGAACTCAAAGGATTACTCGCAGGTAAAAAATTCGGTATTATAGTTATTTCCAAGTCAGGAACAACCACCGAACCGGCAATTGCATTCCGTATGCTTAAGGAGATGCTCGAAGTACAAGAGGGTAAGAAATTTGCTACAACCCACATCGTGGCAATTACTGATGCGCACAAGGGTGCATTGCGCAAGCTTGCAACCGAAGAGGGCTATAAGACTTTTGTTATCGAAGATAACGTTGGCGGCCGTTTCTCGGTGCTTACCCCTGTGGGATTGTTGCCTATTGCTGTAGCAGGATTCGATATCAAGGCTTTGATGGCAGGAGCAAAATCGATGGAAGCAACGACTTCCGTTGCAGGAAATTTGGCCGAAACCTATGCAATGACACGCAATGCCCTGTATAATGCCGGCAAGAAGATTGAGATACTTGTAAATTTCAATCCTAAATTGCATTATTTTGCTGAATGGTGGAAGCAACTTTATGGAGAGAGTGAGGGTAAAGATGGCAAAGGCATATTTCCTGCTGCCGTAGACAATACCACCGACCTCCATTCGATGGGACAATGGATACAAGATGGTGAACGCAGCATTTTTGAAACTGTGGTTTCAGTAGGTGATGCGCATTATACCGAGGTAATCCCATCGGATGATGCCAACCTCGATGGCCTTAACTATATTGCCGGCCGGCGTGTTGATGAGGTAAACAAGATGGCCGAACTCGGCACACGTCTTGCTCATGTAGATGGCGGTGTACCCAATATCTTGATTGTCATACCTGAACTTTCGGAGCAATATCTTGGCGAGTTGATTTACTTCTTTGAAAAGGCTTGTGGTATAAGTGGCTATATCCTTGATGTAAATCCGTTTAACCAACCCGGCGTTGAGGCATATAAGAAAAATATGTTCGCTTTGCTTAATAAGCCTGGATATGAGACTGAAAGTGCAGCAATTCAAGCAAAATTGAAGCTATAGAAAAGTGATATTATCCATGCGTTATTCAATAACGATGGTAATGTCGCTCAAGTGTATTTTGTGAATAAGAAAAATTGCGGTGTGCTGTGTACGAGGAGATGTACATAGCACACCTTTTTATGTGTGTTGGGCAAAAATAGCTTGATGTAAATCCGGGGTTATGAAGCAGGTTGTGACTTGGGGAGCGATAGTATCCAAGGCTTGGCTATTGGAATTTTTATGTTGATGCGGTTATCGATGTCGTTCAGGTATTCGGCAGCTTCAATAGAAGTTTCAAATCCTTCGGCGATGACATAATAGGTGCTTTCACTGTCTTTCACAACATATGAGCCGTGTCCGTTTTTTTTGAGGCGGTCGCGGAATGAACGGGCATTGAACAATTGCTTGTATTCTCCGACCACTACTGAATAAGGTTTTAAGTCACTATATGTACCATCGACAATGCTTACGTGATTGGTAACCATTCTCACAGAATCCCCCATAATAATGGTCGTGTTGGCCGTCCGTTCGGCTTCGATACGGGAATATGTGTCTTCATCAGCTCCGTCCGTTTCGCGTTGATGCTCGATGACGCGGTCGTAAACTGCACGATAATTTTGCTCGTTTGATTTGCATGATGTGATGCAAGTCATTATTCCCATTGTCAATATCGATAGTATCCAACAGTTTCTCATAATCCATTATGTTTTATTTTCGCAAAAATAACTCAATTACCCGGAATAAGGGTATGACATGCCTTGAAATCTTTTGATTCGGAAGTATCTATTTTGGTCTTGCTTCTTTCAAATTAAATACACTTCGTTGCCCATAAAGGACTTTCAAGGCTAAAATATATACTTCTACATACTTCTGTTAGCGTTCTTTTAACTTTCTGAAAGATATTTTAGTATTTATATTATATTATATTTGCGGTGTTCAAGCACAAGGCCTGAAGGGCATGCCCTCGCTTGCACACGTATTTATTGTCTAACTTTTTAAAATTTTGTTCTTATGGAAAAGTCTCCTTTACATAAGTTTTTCCGCAAGTCCGCCACGCTTCTCGTGGCGCTGTGCGCATGCGCCGCTTCCGCGCAGACGATGCAAGTCATCAGTGAACTAACCGATGCCGACGGCAACGTTTACGACACTCCCATGGGAATGTGTGTTTCCCCTAACGGCAGATACATCGCCATGTATGTAGGGTATGTCCAAAACGTGGTAGCCATATACGACACTGAAACGGGTGAAGCCGCGGTGTTTTCCGACGAGGCCACGTCGGAAAACCGGAACATCCAATATGTAAACGATGACGGCGTGGGCGTATGCATAAACGGCAACGTTCCGCTGATTATTTCCATTGACGGCACCTCCACCGAACTGCCAGTGCCCGATGGATACGTGAAAGCGGCACCAAGATATGCAAGCGACGACCTGAGCATAATAGGAGGTTATTGTAGGGTTGATGGTGATTCTTATTCCTTTCTCTATCCCTGCATCTGGAGGGACGGCGAATTCGAGGTGTTGCCATACCCGACTGAAGACGAGCTGGGCTTCGAACCCAGATACGGCTATGTGGTTAGCAGGGTGTCGGGCGACGGCTCGGTGCTGATGGGCTACGTGTGGGGCAGACTAAGCCTCTTCTCCATGATAGTGTGGTACAGGCAGGCTGACGGCTCCTACGAGTACGACGCTGTATGCGCAAGGTACTTCTCCCTGTCTTCTTCCACCGACCCCGACAGGCCTTACGGCTATTTTTATGGCAGCGATCTCAGCCACAACGGCAGGTACGTGTCGATGGACCTTTCCGTACCGGATGAAGACTACGGATGCCTCAGGGCGGGGCTTTACGACCTCGAGACCGGGGAGCTGACCATGGAGCCGCTGGACGAAGAACGCTTCGCGGATCCGAATAACATGGCGTTAATGTATACTTCCTCCGTTTCTGACGACGGGACGGTACTGTGCTACTTGGGCAATGATGCGGGTATTGAATATGAATACCGTCAGGCCTACATCTGGTACCCCGGTGAGGAGAAGCCTGTGATGATATCCGAAAGATACCCTGACCTGACGTACATGGCGCATCTTGACGAGGTAAACGGTATCCTTGGCATCAACACGCCGGTTGACATCACCCCCGACGGCAAGCGCATGATAGGCTTTGCGTATGACGCTGACGAAGAAACCCTGACAGTATCCATTGTTACCTACGTGATTGACTTCGACGGTGACGGTAGTGATGATGGCTCCTCCGGCATAAGCGGCGTGACGGTCGACGGTGACGATGTCGAGGTAGCGCGCTACACGGTCGACGGCATTCGCATAGGCTCACCTGTGAAGGGTGTCAACATAGTGAAGAAGGCCGATGGCAGCACCGTCAAGGTGATGGTGAAGTAATTCTCCACCGACACACACGCAAGGCATCTACTGCCTTGGGCTGCCCGACACGGGAAAAGTGGCTGTGCATTAGCGTGCAGCCACTTCTGTTTTTCCTGTGTGTCATGATTTTAAATTCTATATTTAATTTGAAAAAACAAGACTAAAAATAGATACTTCAGTTTTGTATTAATGATTTTATTGTTGCCGAAATTATGTAGCGTTAGTGCATCTTGGTGCTGGATGTGGATGTTTGTATAAATATTATGGCGACCTGAAAGGAATTCACCATCAAGCCGCCATAAAAATATTGTCGTTATAAACTAAAATATTTATTTTTCTTCTTCCTTTTTGTAGAGGGCATTGAACTCATCAACGCTTACGTTCTTTTCCTCAATGTTGACTGCGGCTTTGATGCCGGCATACATCTTGTCTTCAACGGCACGTTCGGTGATGCATTGGCTATATTCCTTATTGTCAAGAATCTCCTTGGCGTAGCGTTCAATGACATCATTAGGAATGTTGGTCATTCCATATTGGGCAAATTGTTGTACTGCAATCAGTTTAGCTATGTTTAAGAAATCGGCTTCATCAACCTTAACTCCCAAATCTTTAACAATTTTCTCCTTAACCAATTGCCATTCGAGGTCAGGTGTCATCTTCTCGAAATCGGCATCTATGGTTTCGGGTGTATGTTTTTTATCATCTTGACGGAGCAACCATTTTTTGAGGAACTCGGCAGGGAGTTCAAGTGTGCCTACCTTTGCCATTATGGCATTACGTGCATCGATGGTAAAGCGATAATTGCTGTCACCTTTCATTTGGTTGGCAATATTTTCCTTCAATTTGGCAAAATATTCCTCTTCAGTGGTAATCTTGCCTGTGCCGAATACTTCGTCATAGAATTCTTGGTTGTGCTCGGCTTTCTTCACCACAAGTATCTCCTTGATGGTCATCTTGAAGTTGGATTTCATTTCGGCAACCTTCTCTTTATCGGTATTGAGCATTGATGCCAATTCAACGGCATTTCCGTTGCAAGTGGTCCATGGGTTGAAAACCACTTCGTCGTCTACTTTTTTCCCGATAAACAATACCTTTTGGGCTTCATCGGTGAAGTGTTGGGGCGATACGATGGTGTTTTCAACGTTCATTCCGTCTTCTTTTACAGAGCCGTCTTCTGCAAGTTCTATCATTGCGCCTTTCACGAGGGCAGTGTCATCAACAGTGTCACCGGTCACTTGCTTGCCGCAGCGCGATAGCAACATTTCGTCATTCTTGTTGAGCATTTCTTGGTCAACATCGATGTTGTAATATGCGATGGTGGTGTTCTTGTCAACGGTATAGTTGATTTCGGGAGCAATGCCCACTTCAAATTTCAGAGTAAAATCCTTGCCATTTTCCCACACAATGTCGGCTGCATTTGCAATCATCGGGTCGCCGAGAATATTTAATTTGTTGTCTTGGATGTATTTAACAAGGGCATCGTAAGCATCGTGGTTAATTACATCGACGAGAGCCTCGCGACCATATTTTTTTTGAAGTAAGGCCATGGGTACATGTCCGGCGCGGAAACCACGTTCAGGGCGGCGTTGTCCGATGGTTTTCAATTCTTTTTTTACCTTGTCTTGATAGTCGTTTGCTTCAATCGATACAGTGATGAAACCGCTCACGTTACCGACCTTTTCCAATGTTACATTCATTATGGTTAATATCTATATTGTTAATATTCCTGAAACACAGAACTATATCGAAGTGCAAAATTACACTTAATTGTTGCTTTAGGCAAATTTACCCCCAACTTTTTTGGCTTTTGCATGGCTTTGAGTATATTTGTAATAAATTATTTTATACATTTTTGTATATGAAAAAGCTGTGCGGAATATTTCTGACGATTCTTGTCTTGGCATCAAATGCCGTGGCACAAGATGTACTGTTTCGCACAGGAGGGCTTACCGTGCCACAAATATCAGAGTTGCAATTGCATGATGAAAAATTTTCACATGTCCCTTATACGTTGGAAGTGCCACAAATCACTGCGTTTCCGCAAACATCGTCGAGTGTTATGAACGATTCGGTTTCATCGGCAAGGGGACGTGAATCGACCGTACGCTATTATTACTATGGATTGGTATCCCGACCGAACGATTATAATTTTTCACGACATTATACTCTCTCCAATGATTATGCTTCGGCTATGCTCGCATCATGGGATGGAGGCGGTGCTTTTGCATCGGGTTCGATGAATGCTTTCCCAGGAATGGGTAACATTGCCACGGGGGCGGTGGCTGTGATGCAAAATTTGGGAAATATCACTTTAATGGGAGCTTTAACGGGGGAGAAATATCATTTCGATAACAGGTTGTACAATACCTACGGCGTGTCGGGGATGCTTTCATATCGATTGAGCGATCGTTTGACTTTAAATGCTTTTGGCAGTTACTATCGAAGTAACGGGTTATATCACTCGATGGCATCGATGCCTTATCTTGCACGGTCGAGCTATGGCGCAACGATGGGTTTGCAAGTAAGCGATAACTTCTCGGTGGAAATGGGTGCGCAGCGTTATTATGACCCGTATAGCCATAAGTGGATGACGGTGCCGATATTGGTACCTCAAATCGACATAAATGGTAGCAAGTTTGGTCTTGACGTTGGGGGAATCTTATACCAAATTCTGCATTCGCTGTTGAGCGATTATAACAATAATCGTCGATACGGTCCAACTAATGGCGTGGGAGATGCCCCATCGAAAGTAAATCAATCATTTTTGCGCCGTGCCTCTTCTCGTCGTTGAATGTCAACGATGACAATCTTCGGTAGATTCTTTACCGTTTCCAGCATTGCCATATTTGACTATAGACTCGGCTGCTATGGCTTGAGTGGTTCCGCCAATATCGCCATATTGACGATGTGCCGGAGAATTACGGAATCGTTGCAGGTAGGTATGATTGATAAGATATTCTATTTCTTTTAGTGTTTTTTCTTTGGTAGCGGGACGCAACTGGCACTCCCACACGGTCATAACTTTCCATCCCATTTGCCGCAAAATGGCTTTGTTGCGTTCATCGCGACTGCGGTTGCGGGTAATTTTGGATTCCCAGAATTCTACATTGGAGTGAGGTAGGTGTCCGTCTATGCTATGGCCGTGCCAAAAGCAGCCATGAATGAAAATCACAATTCCATATTTGCGCAACACTATGTCGGGCGTACCCGGCAAGCCTTTTACGTTTTTCAGATAACGATACCCCCTTGAGTAT
This sequence comes from uncultured Muribaculaceae bacterium, assembly GCA_964395975.1. Classification (GTDB taxonomy): domain Bacteria; phylum Bacteroidota; class Bacteroidia; order Bacteroidales; family Muribaculaceae; genus Avimuribaculum. The sequence goes on from CAYNBZ010000001.1 coordinate 105,493, forward strand.
AGGTAACGACGTACAATTAGTTCTGGTTTGGTGTCCTTATTCTTTATTTTGGCCATCACTGCCGACCGTTTATCTTTATCCCATATATCCATTCTCATTGTTCGTTTTGCCTTAGTGCAAACTTAGTGAAATTATCGAAATAAAACAGAAGTGGTGGTGAAGCGGGCAACCACAGCGGTGACGATGAGGCTTTTGCCTTATATTCTCTTGTCTGACTACATGCCCTAATCTGCTCTGTTTTTCGAGATTATATATCGTAAAAGTGCTTGATAGTGATGCCATCTAAAGGGGTGTTGCATAGCACATCGACTATCGTTTGCAGTGTGTGTGGTTGCTCATAAGGATTGGCGACGGTGCGGGCCATTTGCTTGAATTCGGGAGAAAGGACTTTGGTAAGACCTTGGCTAATCTCATCGGTCGATGTGCCACAGTTAATTACCGATAGGGCAGTTATGCGTCCCATTTGGCGAATGCCGATGTTGAGAGTCGGAATGCCCATAGAAGGGACTTCCACTATTCCGCTTGATGAGTTGCCTACTACGGCAGCCATGAATTGCAATGCAGACAGGTAACGCAATTGTCCGAGAGATGGGAAAACGTGATATTTGTCGGGATTTTTAGTTGCAGCTTTTTCTATGATTTGTATAATCTCATTGCTGTGCGTGTCGCTGTTGGGATAGGATATAAATATTTTGTATCCATTTAAGCGGTCGAGTGCAGCCATCAGATTGCGGCATTGGATGTCAGGCGATTCACGGTCGAGAGTGGCAGGATGGAATGTGACGAATAATGACTGCGTGGGAATATCGGTATGCAGGTCGGCTTCGATTTGTTTCCGTGAAAGCAAATGTAAATGTTTGATGTTGTAAACACCGATTGCACCGGTATTAAATACACGGTCGGGGTGTTCTCCGAGTTGGATTACACGGTGGCGGTATTCTTCGGTTTCGGTAAAATGCAGGTGGCTCATCTTGGTGATGGCATGGCGTATGCTCTCGTCGAATGCGCCGAAGCTTACCGCTCCGCCGGCAATATGCGCTACCGGAATGCGGAATATGAGGGCTGCTGAGGCTGCGACAAGCATTTCATAGCGGTCTCCGAGAATTAAGATGAGGTCAGGTCGCAGTGCATTTAGGGCATTGCCCATCCCTTCCATGCATTTGGTCATTGCATCGACAGTAGTTGCAGGAGTGTCGTTTTCGACAGGCATAGGCACACGATAGTCTATTTCTATACCATCGCGTTCGATTTCGGTTTGAGTGTTCCCGAATTTTAGTGACAGGTGCATGTTGGTGGCAACAACTTGTAATTTTATGCCGGTGCGAGTTTTAAGTGCTTTGGCTATTCCGCTTAATAGTCCCCAATCGGCACGTGTGCCGGTGATTATGCATATTTTGCGATCCATATCATTGTGCTGCAATTAAGTATATATTAAGTATCGTGACGGTAATGGCAATTATTCGCCGAATATACCTGCCGAAATAGAGCCGGCAGCCATGCCGCTGGTCACTGTCGATGATATGCCTGCAAGCAGCAAAGCTACGGCAAATATGTTTCCAGCGTTGTTTCCGAGCAGTGGCACCATGAGTTCTTTGGCTTGCATTATTAGTGTGTCATAAATTGCGGTAAAATTACTAAATTTAAAAAACAATACATAGATGTCGTATCTGTTGTTTTATTAAAAGCATTAAAAGTGTGGTTGTATATAGCTGGAATTTTTCTGCAGAAAAAGTGCTTTCGGTTGTCCTGCTTTCTTGGGGATGCATTTGTATATTGGTGAAGTTATGTGTATATTTGTGCTATTGTGAATTTATTATTAACCCACGAGAAAACTTAGACAATTTATGGAGAAATACGTATGTATAGTGTGTGGCTATGTTTATGATCCTGAAGTTGGTGACCCTGATAACGGCGTGGTAGCAGGTACATCGTTTGCCGATATTCCAGAAGATTGGGTGTGCCCGCTTTGTGGCGTAGGCAAGGACCAATTTGAAAAAGAGGTCTAAAACGAAGGCATAAAAAATAAGTAGGACACTCCTTTATCACATATTCGAGCTGGAACGTAGAATTGTGCATATCATAATGTGCACTTAATTTTGTGAATCTCACCAAGTGCATTATTATGCAGACAATCGTGTATTTTTTCAAAAATAGGCGTGTACACATTCCGGCATCATCTTCGGCTCGGTGGTATGTGCCGTGCGGTATCTTGAAATGGGTGCATAGATAGTCGAGGGTGTTTAAATTTACATATTTGTTTGTGAAAACAAGACGGACATTCATAAATTTGTGTATTTTTCTGAGGAATTAAGCGTTGGAATATCATAAATGGAGGAATTGAACAGTCAAGAGCGATATTATACCCATATAGAGGAAACTGTTGTGGCTCAAATTGCCGTGCTGTCGCGCCGCATTATCGTGGTGTCGTGGTTACGACTTGCGGTGGTAATTGTTGCTTTAATTGGTATATGGTGGTTATGGAACGATATGGTGGCGGTTGTGTCGGTCATTGCCATATGTGTGGTATTGTTTCTTGCATTGATAAAGTTACATAATCGCATGTTTGCGGCCAAGCTGATGCAAAAATTTATGAAGAAAGCAGCTTCCGATAATTTGAAGCGCGTCAATCTTCAGCTTGACGGTCTTGATGGCGGAATGGAATATGTCGATTCTCATCATTCCTATAGCTATGATCTTGATTTGTATGGGAATAGATCAATTTTTTCGTTGCTGAATGCCACAGCTACACGTGGTGGTAGAGACTTGCTTGCCGGTCATTTGTCGAATACGGCAGGGATTGTGGGCGATATAGAGCAGAGGCAGGATGCCATAAAAGAACTTGCAGGATTGTCGGATTTCAGAATGAAGTTCCAAGCCTTGGGAAATGTTGCCCGAATGGAAGATGAAAGCGGTAAGGGCTTGTCAGACGATAATGATAATGGTGTGTTTCGTGGAATGAAATTGAGATTGTGGCAGAAGACAGCAATGTACATATTACCGGCAGCAATGCTTTTGTTGATTGTACTTGCCACCATTGGATATGATGTGTCCTTGTATATCGAGGCAGTTTTTGTGATGTCGGTTATAGTCGCTGCCTTAGGTGCAAAACAGGTGGGACGGCTTCATACCGCTGTTGATAGAATTGTTAAAAGAGTGTCGATTTATCATGAGTTGCTAAATGAAATAGAGCAGAGCCATTTTTCTTCGTCGTTGTTGCAGCGTTTGCAGGCTCAACTCGGAGATGGACAAGAAAAAGCTTCTACTATTTCACATAAACTGGCGCGATTGCTGTCGAATCTCGACCAACGCTATAACTGGCTTAGCTACTTGATACTTAATGCAATGCTTCAATGGGATTACCATCAAGTTGATAATGTAATGCGGTGGATGGAGCGTTATTATGATAAAATTGGGCAGTGGGAACGAGTATTAAGCAGTGTTGATGAATTGTGTGCGCTTGCTACATTTTCATTCAATAATCCCAACTATATATTTCCTGTCATTGATCGAGGTAATGATTTAATAATTGAAGCACGAGGATTGGGGCATCCGCTAATTTCGGCAAATCGGTGCGTGTGTAATGATGTTAGCAGTATGTCATCGGGTAATTTTATTGTTGTCACGGGTGCAAATATGGCAGGGAAAAGTACATATTTGCGTGCAGTGGGGGTAAATTACCTGCTTGCCCTCGTGGGAGCTCCTGTCTTTGCTGCCGAGATGTCCGTGGGTGTGGCATCTCTTTTCACAGGGTTGCGTACTACTGATTCGCTTAATGATAACGAGTCGTATTTTTTTGCTGAATTGCGACGGTTGCAAACTGTTGTGGTCAGAGCTGAGGCAGGAGAAAGGATGTTAGTAATCCTCGATGAAATATTGAAAGGAACCAACTCGACCGACAAACAGAAAGGGTCGCTTGCTCTTGTGAGTAAATTGGTTAGAATGAATGTGGCAGGAATTATAGCAACGCACGACCTTGTGCTCGGCACTCTTGCCGACCGTTTCCCGAAACAAGTGTTCAATCGTTGTTTTGAAGCAGAAATCAGCGGAGAAACATTGCAATTTGATTATACGCTATATCAGGGTGTGGCACAGAATCTTAATGCTTATTTCTTGATGCAACGTATGGGTATAGTGTAATTAGTAGAGTTCTATGATTTCTTCGGGGAATATGGTGAGACATTCAAGTCCGTTGGGACGTACCACATATGTGTTTTCGATACCTACTGCACCCACTTCGGGTATAACGAATTTAGGTTCGAGGGCTATCACATTGCCTGCTTCGAGCACATCACGGCTACGAGGGGCGATTACCGGTAGTTCGTTGACCTCGATACCTACGCCGTGACCTATAAATCCGGCTTTTTGTTTAAGTCCCATGAAGTAGTCATCAAGTTTTGCCTCCTTTACCATCAGCATGGCCTTTTCGTATAATACTTTGGCTTCGGTACCCGGAATTGCCATTTCCGAAAGTTGCCGATGAATATCTATTGAGAGCCGGTGGGCTTTCTCGGCGAGCGCCCCTATGTTGCCAATACGGAACACACGTGTCATGTCGGTCATGTAGCCGTTGAAGTTGCCGCACATATCCACCATTATGGTGTTACACGGTTTGATTAGAGAGCCGTTACACCCCACTGGCAGCGATTCATCAAGACCTTCACCACCCATAGCAAAATCGTATGGGGATGGCACCTCGGCATTATTCCCGCATAGCAGGTTTCCCATAAATAGTTCCATAGTGTCACCCGAAATACGAAATTGTCCAAGGCAGCCTTCGTTGCGCAGCTCTCGTTCTATTTCAATCTGCAATTCGCGGTCGGTCATTCCTTTGCAGTACACTTTTTTAATTCTGTTGTATGCCATTGCATGATGTACGCCGCATTCTTTCAATTTCGCAATTTCAAAGTCGCTTTTCACCGAGCGAATTTTGTTTATTATCGATGTGGCATCGGCTATCTTTGCGTTACCAAATATCTTTTTTAACCGTTCGATGGAATTATATGAAGATATGCCAAGTTCGAGGGCTATCGATTGTGGTATGTTTGCTCCGAGAATATCGACAATTTGTTCTGGTTTTCGGATGTATGTGACATTACTGCCCTCAAGACCGACAGGGCGTTTAACAAAGTAAGATATGTCGCCTGTGGCTGAGATGTAAGTGTAGCCGCAGAACACACGTCCTGATGTATAGTATAAGTTTGCAAAACTCGATAACAGCATTGCGTCAATGCCGAGGAAAGTCAACTCTTTGGCGATATGTGCAGCACGTGATGCTGTTTCTTGTTCCATTTGAAGAGGTATGATATTCATAATAATTTGTTTTTCCAAATCCATAACTTACATATACAAAATGCAGTCAGTCCGATGCGTTTCGTTGCAGTCGCTTTGTGTGTCTTCTGCATATACGGTATTTGTTAGGGTATATTGATTAATTAGCAACTTGCCTTTACATTTTGTTTAACTCGTGGCTATTCCGAAAGATGGTTGTCAATATGTTTATTATTTCGTTGTAAAGTTAGCAATTTTAGTTGGAGTACACAAGTAACAACAAGAGAACTGAATATATAATCAGGTCTTATTCAGGTGTTTATGTACACTTAAAAAGCTTCCATATTCTAATTGCGGAAATATAGAATAGAGCAGATGTATTAGTAGATGGTACCTTTTTCTATTTCTCCCTATTTAAATGGATTTATTTCAAAAAAGTCCTCTCGTTTCATGTCTAATTTTCAAGCTATTTCATTTCTTCCTTTAAGAGTGTCAGGAATAAAAATTGGACAGACAAAAAGAAACGGCACTTGTGCTGGTATTGCACAAATGCCGCTATTAATGTAATGATGATTTTCTTTTAGACTTATTCCCACGACAGACTTGCGTCACCCCAACAAGCACTTATATTGGAAACATAGCCGTCGTTGTCATACTCATACGTTATTTGGCAACTCGTTTCGTGATTATCAGAACGAACGTAACGAGTCTCGGAAATTAAGTTCGCGGGCAACTTCCCGAAATATCCGGCATTTGCCAAATAACATAGGTCGAAATTCGAAAATACGTCTATGAAATAGTCATCATAGAACACGATACCCCCTTTAGACGAAGGAGTTGAGTTATATGTATAAGTATAATAAGTATATGTATCGTAATGGTTGTTGTAATTATTCTCCTCTATCGTTACAATGTTACCATCCGACCATGACAGCACTGTTTCTATGTCGTCTGTGCAGACAACCTTGATGAGTTGATTGTTTTCGTCATACGTATATAGCTCCGTAGTGGTAGTAGTACGATTCGATAAATACACCTCCTCAACCGACCTTGCGATATATCCATCAGAATTGAGCGTGCACACGGTGCGTCTATCCGCCCCGTCGCTGTCGCCATAATATGTTGTTGTCATTATGATGCTGTTGTCTTCATACTCAAAAGAGTTGACCCTGACCCTTACTCCTGATTCTTCTGCGAAGATGTCTTCCACTTCTGTCAGTCGGTTCTTTTTGTCGTATGACAGCCTTGTGACGTGGTTGTCGTCCTCCCATGTTATAGTTGTCAGTTTCTTTCCGCTGCTACTGTTGCCACCGTCATCATCCGAACAGGCAGTAAGGTTAATGCTCAAAACTGTGGTCAATAAAGCCATTCCGATAAATCTTAATGTTTTCATTTGTCTTTTGTTTTTATGTTAGTGTAAAAATTTAGGATTTCTTTCAAAAAAGTTCAATTACTTTTCAGTCCATTTTTCAGACTATCTGACTTGTCTTTATTGAAAGGGTCAGGAATAAAAATTGGACGGACAATCCTTAAAATCGGCATTCTTCTCTTTACCAACTTTCGTCTTCTGATAATTCTATAATCCCACTCACCCCCATTGTCTTCCGATACGTTTAAGGACTGATATTGCATGATGCCTTTTTCCATGTCGTGATATAGGAATGGATAACAGCAAATGTATTTCTTTCCGCATTTGGGACACTCCCAAATAGACAAATTATCTAAGTCCAAGTTCCACTTCAGCTTTTTCTTTTAATTCTCTTATCACAGTCGCCATATTAGTATTTATTAAAGGCTGTAATGTCGCAGAATCTTTTAAAGAATTAGGCATATTTTCCAAAAAGAAGTTAGCGTATAAAGGATAATTCAACTTGATAATTTTTTCGTCATTCCCATCTGCATAAAGGAAATAGCAGAGAATATCTATGTAAGTAAGCAAGTCACCAAAAATCAACCTTCCACAACGGTTTGTATGGGCGGTTACAATACTGGCCAGCGCTTCTAAATACACATCAAGCGGATTGTTGTACTTTGATTTGCTCATAGCGCCAGCCAAAGCGCGGCAATCTTGCTCAAATTCTTGCACACTCTCACCATTTATGGGAGTGATAGCATCGTAGATAAAACTATTGCGAGGAACTAAAAACTCTTTGGGACAAAATCTATTAGTAATAACT
>CAYNBZ010000002.1:0-84724 GCA_964395975.1 uncultured Muribaculaceae bacterium
TTTATGGCAGCGACCTCAGCCACAACGGCAGGTACGTGTCGATGGACGTTTCCGTGACGGATGAGGACTACGGTAGCGGCAGGGCGTGTCTTTACGACCTCGAGACCGGGGAGCTGACCATGGAGCCGCTGGACGAAGAGCGCTTCGCGGATCAGTATAACATGGAGTATATGAATACTTCCGCCGTTTCTGACGATGGGACGATACTGTGCTACTTGGGTAATGATATGAGCGAATACCGTCAGGCCTACATCTGGTACCCCGGCGAGGAGAAGCCTGTGAAGATATCCGAAAGATACCCGGAGCTGACGGACCTGGCACGGTTTGACGAGACATCAAGCGGCATTACGGGCATCAACACGCCGGTTGACATCACCCCCGACGGCAAGCGCATGATAGGCGTTGCGTATGCCACTGATGACGAAACCCAGACAATATCTATTGTTACCTACGTGATTGACTTCGACGGTGATGATGGTGGTAACGACGATGGCTCCTCCGGCATAAGCGGTGTGACAGCCGACGGTGACGATGTCGAGGTAGCGCGCTACACGCTCGACGGCACACGCATAGGCTCACCTGTGAAGGGTGTCAACATAGTGAAGAAGGCCGACGGCAACACCGTCAAGGTGATTGTGAAGTAACCCCCCTACACACGCAAGGCATCTATGGCCTTGGGCTGTCCGACACGGAAAAAGTGGCTGTGCATTAGCGCGCAGCCACTTCTGTTTTCTCTGTGTGTCATGTTTTTAAATCCCATATTTAATTTGAAAAAAGCAAGATTAAAAATAGATACTTCTGTTTTAATATGTTAGGAAGGGATAAGCGTTGAACTACCATAAAATTGGTGTGGTTCCTGTCCTGCTTTTAAATAAGATTCGTAACTTTGTGATAACAGTTGTGCAAGATTAATGTCGTGAGTAATTCCGAAATATTATGATTGGAAGTATCATTGGAGATATTGTGGGCAGCATTTATGAGTTCAACAATATCAAGCAAAAAGAGTTTGATTTTTTTTGTGTGGGAGTAGAATATACTGATGATAGCATCTTGACTATAGCCACGGCTGATGCATTACTCTCCGGCAATATTGAGCGTGTAACGGAATATTATGCCAGATACGCGGAAGCATACCCTTCGCCATTGGGTGGATACGGCGCCGCTTTTAAAAATTGGGTCGTCCGTAAGACCCGTACGGGCTATGCTCCTGCCTATAATTCGTGCGGCAACGGCAGTGCCATGCGCGTAGGACCAGTAGGGTGGGCGTTTAATACCAAAGAAGAAGTATTGAATGCAGCAGAGATTTCGGCAAAAGGCACTCATAACCATCCGGAAGGCATTAAAGGGGCACAGGCTGTTGCACTCTGTATATTCATGGCGCGCTGGGGGGCAACTAAGGATGAGATACGCAAATGCATGGCGGCAGATTTTGGCTATGATTTCTCGTTGGACGTTGAAGAATTGCAAGCACGATATTCATGGCAGGGTATTGATGGCCGAGGGAACGGAGGTATTTGTCAGGACAGCGTACCTCAGGCAATTCAATGTGCCCTGCAAGCTGTAGATTTTGAAGATGCAATCAGAAATGCCATCAGCATTGGTGGGGATTCTGATACCATCGGGTGTATTACCGGTTCTGTTGCGGAGGCCATCTACGGAATCCCTGCAACGATGTGTCGGCAAGCAATGTCGTATTTACCAACTAATTTTCAGAAGATTGTATGTGACTTTGAAACAAAATATGGTGGAGGTATGATACCTGAAGATTAAACAAACCTATAAAAGACCTGTCCTAAAATGTTCCTACTGAATTGTAGCAGAGTTTTTCTGTTGTATAACCGTATTTGATGACACGGTTATACAACAGAAACTTGAATATGATTAGGATAAAAATTAGGCTTTATTTTTTCTTTCCGAAGATTAAATTGATAATTGCACCTCCTATTTTACGCTCCAGTCCGCTACGTGTGGTTGGGATGCCGGTGGTTTTGGCAAAATCCCGTTTCAATTTGGAAATGCCGAGGGCACGTTTCCAAGAGAAGCTTAGTCCGGGTATTTTCATAATATATATGGTTATAAGTTGTTTAAAAAAAATAGATTAGTCTCTCCTTAAAAATAACCCAACCATCTGTAAATTAGTAAAATATGCTCGAAAAGGTTTGCTTGAATCCACAAAAATTCTTATCTTGAAGAGGTAAAAGCTTGCAAAAAAATGTTAGGAAAATCACCACGCCAAGATGTACCGGAACTGTTCCGTCCAATGCTGTCAGACTTCATTGATATGAATCACGAACTGGTCTTACTTGCAAAGAAAATCGATTGGAGTTATTTTGAGAAGGAGTTCTCAGTTCTTTATTCGCATACAGGCAAGCGGTCGATGCCGCTACGTCTTATGGTAGGGTGCCTGATATTAAAGCATATGTACAACTTGGGCGATGAGACTTTGGCCAAGGCATGGGTAATGAACCCCTACATGCAGTATTTCTGTGGAGAGTCATTTTTTCAACATAGTTTTCCATGCGATCCGAGCGACTTTGTACATTTTCGCAAGCGCATAGGAGAGGAGGGAGTAGAAAAAATCTTCGTTTACAGCGTAAGCCTTTTCGGGAAGCGCGCCGAGGAGAAGCTGATGGTTTCGGATACAACGGTACAAGGAAATAACACGGAGTTCCCCACAGATGCGGGTCTTTACAAGAAGGTGATAGATGATTGTGGAAAGATAGCCTCCAAGGAAGGGATAAAGCAGCGACAGAGTTACAAGCGGGTGAGTTGTCAACTACTCAGAGATTGTTACAATTCCAAGAATCCTCGTCGTCGCAAGAAGGCTCTTGCCTCGAGGAGGAAGTTACGAACTATCGCCGGTCGTCTGGTAAGAGAGTTGGAGAGGAAGTTAGAACCTGAGGCACTTGAGCACTATAAGGATAAGTTGTCACTGTACAATAAAATATTGAAACAAAGTCGTACAGACAAGGATAAGGTGTACAGTCTCCACAAGCCCTACACGGCATGCATTGCAAAGGGGAAGGCATCCGCAGCATATGAGTTTGGGAACAAGGTCGGGCTTATCAGCACGGCGGGGAGCCAGATAATCGTGGCGGCCATGGCATTCTCGGGCAATCCACATGACAGCAGGACAATAGAACCTCTTTTGAGACAAATGAAAGCCAATGGTATCAAACTTCCGCAGACACTGGCATATGATCGTGGAGGGAGAGGAAGAAAAATGATAGAAGGTGTGGAAATACTGACTCCCTCTAAACCCAAGTCCGGTGACACAGAGTCGGTTCGGCGTAAGAAGCGTCATGCGTTCCGTCGCAGGGCAGCGATTGAACCACTGATAGGCCATCTGAAGCATGACTGTAGAATGAAACAGAACTACCTGTGGGGTGCTTCTTCAGCCACAATCAATGTAATGTTGGCAGGAGCCGCATGGAACTTCAAGAAATTGGCAAGAGAATTAGCCAAAAAGGCAAACACTTATTTTTTGTCTTTCATATTTTCCCTCTTCCAAGAAAAGAAAGTCCCTCATTACACAACCCGGCAACTTTCATTTTGCAGTTCGTAAGGAGGGACTAGATTATTATACAAACATTCAAAAGATTATAGAATCAGCATGTTAGTTGAAATATTCTTTGTAGCTCCATTAGGAATAATCAAATAAATAGTGAAAGGGTGTTCGACCTACATTTTTGATAAGTAATGGCAAGTTATTGAAAAAATCATTATTCTACAAGAAACAAGAAAAAAAGTGGAAATATTCTTTAAGAAACATCATGGTGATGAAAAAACTTTTGTTGTTGGTGGAGTGCAAATATGTATGTTTCAGGTTTAGTGAAGTATGTTTTATTTGAATTGTATTCAAAATATGATAATTTATGCAGAATTCCTGGAAATAAATGCGTTTTTTGTTGAATTTGTTGTGTTTTCAAATTTTATGTATTTGTTTTGTATTATTATTAGATTTCTGCCACATTGTTTGCTCAGACAGAAGGTATCATTCCGGCTCCTGAATCATCACATGCCATAGCAGCAGCTATCAGATGCGCGTTGCAGGCCAAAGAAGAGGGTCGGCAGAAAACCATACTGTTCAATTTATCGGGGCATGGGTTGATCGACATGTCAGCTTATGACAGTTATTTTGCCGGTGACCTTAATAACTACAATGTTCCTGACAGTGAAATTGTCAAAAATACAGAAGGACTGGATAAGTTGTGATTATGCAGCAGCTTTATGTCCTACATTTAGTCGCCCTTCGAGCCACCGGAGGGCGTGTTTCTTTGTCCGCCGCCTACTATGTCATCGTTGCTGATGCTGGTGCGTGTTTCCTTTACTGAAGTCTTGAGCGAGCCGAAGCGGAACGATACCGACACTTGTAAGAATCGTTGTATATATCGATTGATTGCATAACCGGTGTAATCGCCATAGAGAGTGCGAGATTTGTCTTTCAGATATTTACTTGAGAAAGGATTGTAAGCCAATAATTGTACAGTCAGGCGATCGTCTTTAAGAAAAGAACGTTGCAGGCTTATGTAATAGGAATATGAAGGGCAGTAATAAGAATAAAGATTGTCAATACCATAATCATCGCGGCCTCCTGATATGCCAAAGCGAAGTTTCCAAGGCAGTTCTTGCGATAGGCGTACATATAAAGAATATGTCCAACGACGATTTTCAATCCCGAGGTTGTTGCTGATATATGCACTGTTATCAATTTCTCCGTTTAATGAGATATTTGTCTTTTGTGCTGGCATCCATTGGATATATAAGTTCATATATGCCTGTCGAGTTTTGCCTATGTTGTCGTACGTGTTGTAACGAATGTTGTTTATGGCGTAGTTGAATTCTGTAATCTGATTGTTGCTGAATTTGTAGCCCAATGAGGCATTGAGGGTTATTTTAGGGTGAATGAATGTATAGGTACCTTGGACGGAGTTTGTTCGCGCGCTTACAAGGTAAGGATTACCGAATATTATCAATGTGGATGATTCATTTTCGGCAGGATCGAGGAGGTCCATGCCCGGGCGATTGATACGTGTCGAAAAGTTAAGCTTTGTGTTGTTTTTTTCATTGATGCGGTATCCGAAACCGAGTGTCGGTACTATGTCATTGAGATTTTTTTCAAATCCCTCTTGGTTGCTGTTTCGATATTCGGCAATCATACGTGAAAATTCATATCGCACACCTGCCCGAGCCATCCAAGCACCGGAGGTGAAAGAATATTCGCCATATATTGCCCCTACATGTGTGTAGTGCATGAAATCGGATTCAGATGGAGTTTGATCATCATATTGTAGGGATGTCACGCTATGGTTGCTCCGAAAGATATATTTTGCTCCGAAGTCGAGTTTGTGTTTTTCGGTTATCGGGCGAGTCCAATCAAGTTGAAATGTGTGTTCCACTAATTTTTGATCGGTGTCATATATATGTCGGGTGTAGTCGAAAGGAGGATTATACAGTTCATCGTATGTCGATATATAATAATTGGAATTGCCTGAGGATGAAAGTTGGTATGAAAAGTTTATGGCTTCATCTTTATGATTGGTGAGGTGTTGATAGTTGATTTGTGTACTGATGTCGTAGTAACTGTAATCTGTTCCCGAATCGAAAAGTTGGTGCAGGTAATAGAGTTCGTTGCCATATGAATCGAAAGATTGTGTAAATTGGTAGCCTTTTGGTGTAACACCAACGTAGTAACCACTGACCGAGGCGGTTATCAGGTTAAGTGTGTCGATTTCATAGCTCATGTCAAGTGCACCGTAATGGAAATTTCCAGGAGATTTCGCAACTTGTTTATTTTGTTCGTTGTTTCCCGATTCGGTGAAAATATAAGAGTTCTCACTTTCCATGTTATTTCTTGGATTGATATTAAAGTATGAATAGTTAACGCTTGCCGTAAACTTATCTTTGAAACTTGTGGCGAGATAGATGTTTCCTCCGGGTTGTTGCCATGTGTTGTATCGAGCGTATATCGAACCCATTACGCCGTCGATGTGTCTGTTATCTTCCATTACGATATTAAGGATGCCGCTTACACCTTCAGCATCGTATTTTGCTCCGGGTTCGGTGATAACTTCTATTTTTTTCACAAGGTTGGCAGGAATGGATTTCAATACTTGCGATGGATTTCCAGACATGGTATTGTCAGGTCGTCCGTTTTTATAAATTTTGAAATTGCTGCTTCCATTTACTTTAATGTTATCTTGTCCATCGACAGTCACCATAGGGACTTTTTTAAGCATTTCGAGAATTGTATTTGACTTTGAATCTTCATCGCTTTGTACATCGTAACACAAACGGTCAATTTCGGCAGTGACGAGAGGTTTTTGCGCGACAACCTCGACTTCACCAAGCAAATTGTCGTCAGTGTGAACAACAATTTGTCCAAGGTTGGCTTCTGGATTGTCGTCAGTGACATGGAAGTCCTTGATTATTATTTTTTTTCCTACCGATGATATTGATATACGGTAATTGCCGCTTGCGTTTATGTTTTGATTGAATGAGCCATCTTCACCAGTCACGCCTATTTTTACAACTTTTGTGGTATCATCGGCAGTATATATACGTATTGTGGCGTATGGCTCTCCGACACCTGTAGAATCTACCACTTCTCCACGCACCGAGTATTGAGCCATGACTAATTGTAAACCGAGCATTATTGTAAATAAAGCAGAGAATAACCTTCTAATTCTATACATAATGTTAAATATTTTAAGTTTTTATCAAGTTTATGTGGTTTCATGGCATTAGATGATGTAAAAGTATATAAAAGTTGCACGAGTTGGTATAAACTGCGATAAATTAACCTTAAATTTTGCTTTAGCAAAATTTAAGGTTAATTGCCAATTGTCTTTTTTGTGGATTTGTGCAAAATATTTTTTGTTAAATGGCAGAAATGAAGTATTTTTGATTTAATAAAAACTGTTTAAGGTATTAAGAATTGAAAATCAGAAGAGTAGGGAAAATACTTGTATGGACTATTGTCGGCGTTGTGGGATTGGCGATTTTAACGCCATTTTTTCTTTATATGCCGTTCATACAGGATGGAATAAAGAACTTTGCCACGTCTAAAGTGTCGGAAACTACCGGTTGGCAGGTTGAGGTCGGTATGATCAGGCTTCAGTTTCCCCTCAATCTGCGCGTGGACGATGTAAATATCAAGGATGGCGGAGACACTATAATTGCTGTTCGCAGTTTGATGACCCAAGTCGAGCCGGTGCCATTGTTGCACGGACGGGTGGAAGTGCGCAGTGCGCAGCTTGATTGTGTGAAATATAGCATGGCAAGTGCCGACTCGTCGATGTTGTTGTCGGCTCGCATGAAACTTATTGATATTGTCGATGTATCGTATGACCTTGCTGACAATGCAATCTCGGTAGGCGGTGTTTCATTGAATGGCGGCGATGTCGCTCTTGATTTGTATAATGACAAGGTTCAACCTTCGTTGCCCGACACTGCGGCAGCGTCACCTATGAGCATAAAAATAGGAAACGTTAGGATAGATGATATAAGATATACCATGTCGATGTTACCGACAGTTGACAGCCTTGGTGTGGTGGTAGGACATGCTTCTCTCGACAGCGCAACAATAGATACAGGCACTCAGCGTATCATTGCCGGCACTTTGGCTATAGACAGCCTGTATGGTGCTTTTTTCACACCGACTGTTGAATATATTACATCTCACCAAGTATTGTCTGAGAATGTTGTAGCCGATGACACGGCACTCTCCTCAGGCGAACCATGGGAGATACAGTGTGCGGCAATACGCTTGACAAGTTCGGGTGGGATATATGCCATGAGAGGAACTGTTCCGATTGAGGGACTTGACATGAATTATATACAAGTGAAGAATGTAAATTTGTCGGTCGATAGTTTTTATAACTGCGGTACTGAAATAGCCGTTCCGATAAAACGGTTTACCGTCGATGAACGCAGCGGTCTCAGAATTACAAATGCAAGCGGCACGTTTGTAATGGATGATGCCGGCTTGACATTGGATGATTTTGCCATCTCCACTTTGCTGTCGTCGATTAATGCTGATGCATATATCGATAATGATTTCTTTTCAGGAGAAGTATCTGGAGTCATACGTCTTGACTTAGATGCCAAAGTCGGACTTGCCGAGGTAGAGCGCGCAATGCCATCATTGAAGCCGTTGTTGTCGATGGTGCCGCAATATCGTCCACTAGAAGCAAGTGTTTCGGTAAGTGGCAATGGGGGTAGGTTGTCGGTAGAAAAGTGCACTGTGGCGTTGCCGAGATATGCGGCAATTACTGTTGGTGGCAATGTGGTTAATCCAATGTCGGGCGATAATCCGGACCTCGATTTTACTATAAATGGAAATTTCGAGAATATCAATTTTATAAAACCTACCATGCTTGAGGCAGAACAGCAAGAAGCCGTTTATTTACCGCCATTGTTGCTCAATGGTAGGGTGAAAATTCAAGATGAGGACATAAATGGTGGTCTGACGTTGACGTTGCCGTCAGGGCAATTGGTGCTTGATGCCGATTGGAAAGGTCTAATATCAGGATATGACTTGAAGTTATGCGCCGATTCGTTGCCGGTTAAAGCCATATTGCCTTTGAGTGATTTTGGGATATTGTCGGTCGGTTCGGTGGTGCGAGGACATGGATTTGATATTTTTGACTCGTCAACTGAAATTGATGCACGTATCGATGTGCGGGATTTTGAATTTGGAAAGGAAAACTATCGTAATATTAGGGCAAATGTCAGGCTTGGAGCCGGCAGCTTCGGACTTAATCTGTCATCCGACAATGATGCATTGAATCTTTCCCTTAATGCGCAGGGAGAGTTGGCACCTGATGTATATAAAGTGAGATTGAATGCCGATATAGGGAATGTCGATATGGCTCGTTTGGGGATGCCGGAAACAGTGATGCATGGCAAGGTCGGCATATCATTAGACGGAATGGTCGATTTGTCCCGGCATAAATATTTGGGAAAGCTTGGCATAATGGATCTGGAGTGGACGATGGATGATGACTATTACTATACCGATGCTGTTGACATTGATTTTGAGAGTGACACTATCCATACGTCATGGAAACTTGTTAATGGTGATATGTCATTGTCGCTTGTTTCGCCGTGCGGTATTGATTCATTATTGACTCGTTTTGTGAAGAGTAGCGAGGTGGTGACTTCGCAAATCGAACGGATGGTGATAGATGCCGATACGCTGTGCGAAATATTACCTGAATTTGAGTGTGGGTTAAAAATAGGGAATAAAAATCTTGTGAATCAATTTCTTGAAAGCAATGGGGTTAAATTCAACGATATGCAACTCAGCGTGACAAAAGACAGCACCTTTCGCATGAACGGTGATATAGACCTACTCACGGCAAGTGGATTGACGATAGACACGATTAGGATGTATGCAACCGAACATGACCGCCATATAAATTATATGCTCCATGCTGCCAATCGTGATAATCGCAATGGGACCGGCATATCCACGGCAGGCTTGCTTGGTATCGTTGCAGGCAATAGAGCTACTGTGCTTATGCGACAGACTAATTTCAAAGACAGTGTGGGTGTGCGTTTCGGTATTGATGCCACACTTGACACGACAAAAGTGTTGTTGAAGCTCATTCCGGAAGATCCTATTATAGGCTATAAGAGGTGGTATGTCAATGAAGACAACCATGTTTCGTTTAATTACATTTCAAAGCATTTTGATGCCAGTGTACGATTGCAATGTGATTCGAGCGTGGTATCGCTTACAACGACAAAGCACGATGACGATGCTTATTACGGACAAGAAGATATACAGCTTGATATTTCTAAAGTCCAGATTAGCGACTGGCTTACCTTTTCGCCTTTTGCACCGCCATTGAAGGGGGAACTTGGTGTAGAATTGAAGGTTAAATATGATGGAAACAATCTGTGGTGCGATTGCGAGATGCATCTTGACGATTTCTATTATGCCAAGAAAAGGGTAGGGGATTTCTCAATAAGTTCGCTTATCGATCTTGACTCACAAACCGGGAGAACGAATATTACTGCCGCACTCGAAGTGGATGACCGGCAAACTTTTGTGGCATATGGTGTGATAAATGACACGACAACTGCAAATCAGTTTGATCTACAGCTTGAACTTGACCGTTTCCCCTTGTCAGTGGCCAATCCGTTCATGCCGCCGAACATGCTTAATACGTATGGTTATCTTAATGGGGCGATAGCCGTTTCAGGGGCGGGTGACAATCCTCTGCTCAGCGGGTACTTGCAATGTGACTCGACTTATATAGCCGTGCCGGTGTTCAGCACAAACATTAACCTGCCAAGCACTCAAATCCCCATAGATTCGGGCATGATTAAGTTTAATGATTATTCTATAAAGATGCTTAATGACAATCCGCTTGTGGTGAATGGGGCGATAGATATTTCCAATCTCTCTGATGTTGGTGTTAACCTTTTGCTGCGAGGACAGAATGTGCAATTTGTAAACAGCAGTCAGACGAAAAACGCCGAACTTTTTGGACGTGGTTATGCCAACCTTGATGCTACAGTACGAGGCTCTGTGAGCGACCTTGATGTTGATGCCACAGTGTCGATATTGTCGGGTACTAATATCACATACGTTATGCCGACCGACGTAAATACGCTTACACAGCAACAGCAGAGCGATGATTTGGTGACTTTTGTCCAGTTCAATGACTCCACGTCATATGTTAGAATGGATTCGTTGCAAACATCTAATGCAAGCAATATTAATCTCACAGCACGGCTGAACATTATGCAAGGGTCGCATGTTAACGTATTCTTGTCGAGCAACGGTACCGACCGTGCTGAAATCGAAGGAAGCGGAAATCTGACATTTGTCCTTAACCAACTTGGCGACATGACCATGACCGGACGTTATACCGTGAGCGATGGATATGTGCGTTATAATCCTCCGCTTATATCGCAAGTGCTTTTTGACATTCAGGAGGGAAGTTATATACAATTTAATGGCGAGATAATGAATCCGATGCTAAACCTCAATGCTGTGCAGACGTTTAAGGCAAACGTCACGCAGGAGGGACAAAATTCCCGCTTGGTTGATTTCCTTATTTCATTGTCGGTTACCAATACATTGAGCGATATGGATGTGAAGTTCGACCTTTCGACCAATGGAGATGTGACAGTGCAAAATGAATTACAATCGATGTCGGAGACCCAACGTAGCAATCAAGCCATGAACATGTTGTTGTATGGAGTTTATACGGGACCAAGCACATCGGCATCGAGCAATCTTGCGAGCAATCAGCTATATTCATTTTTGCAATCCAAACTCAACTCTTGGGCGGCAAATAATATAAAAGGCATCGATTTGTCGTTTGGCATTGACCAATATGACCAAATGGTGGATGGCGTTACATCATCGACTATGCGCTATAGTTACCAAGTGTCGAAGTCTCTGTTTAACGACCGTTTCAAGATTGTGGTGGGCGGTAACTACAGTCCCGACATGACCGGTGATAATGAAATAGCGCAAAGTCTGTTTAATGACGTTTCGCTTGAATATGCTCTCACGAAAAGCGGAAGCATGTATTTGCGGCTTTTCAATAAGTCGGGCTATGAAAGTGTACTTGAAGGAGAAGTCACACAAACCGGAGTGGGATTCGTATTAAGTCGTAAACTGCCCAAATTGAGGTACCTGTTCAACTTTGGGCGTAGCAGGCAGAGTGTCACTGATGGTTCTACTGACGATGCGGCTAATGTTGCATCGCCTGCTATTAAGGAAGAAAATGATACAATTGAAACTGTTGATCAATGAAACAACAAATTTTATATAACATCTCGTTTGTTGTGACATTTACAGCAATGTTGCTGTTGGTGTGCAGTTGCTCAACCACGAGCCGTCTAGCCAACGACGAGGTACTTTATACCGGCGTAAACCATATTACCTATAATGCTCCTGAAGGGGAAAAGATAATAGATGATGTAAAGGATCAAGTGTTTGCCACTATTAATGTGAAGCCAAACAACAGTTTATATTCTCCGTATATACGTCATCCTTTTCCTGTCGGGCTGTGGGTTTACAATCATTGGGACAATACTGCCACAAAAGGATTCAAGCACTGGATTTATGAGAAACTTGTGGCCGAACCTGTATTAATTAGCGATGTTCGTCCTGACTTGCGCGTGGAAATGATCAACACGACACTTTACAATAATGGATATTTTGGCTCTAATGCCACTTATGAACTTGAATATGATAAGAAAAATGCCAAGAAAGCCCGTATAAATTATATTATTAACTTGACCACACCAAGGGCTCTTGGTCGTGTGATGTTTACCAATGGGAATTCGGATTTGGAACAGTATATCGATTCGCTTGCCCGTCGTAGCAGCTATTTCCGTGTAGGCAATCGTTATTGTACCGATTCTCTTGATGTGCTTCGCATCAACATAACCAACCGGTTGCGTAATCGTGGATATTATTTCTTCCGTCCGGAGTATATAGAGTATTTGGCCGATAGTACGATGCTTTCTGATAGTGTTGTGGTGAAAATGAAACTTGTCGATGACATTCCGCAAGCGGCCAAAGTGAAATATTATGTGGGGAATATCGAAACGGTGGTAAAGGATTTCCATGGTCGTGGCACTCCCGATACAATTAATACGAGATGGAGCAGGCTTGTAAAATACATGCCATTGAAGTTAAAGGATAATTTAATTCCATCATGTTTGACGTTGAGGCCAGGTCGTGTATTTTCGGTCAGTACCATTGAGCAGACGCAAAATAATCTGTCGCGTATGGGCATATTCAGTGGCATTACTATCAACACGACTCCCATGGATTCGTTAAAAAACGACTCGATTGATGTTAAGATAGAGTGCATGCTCGATATGCCGCTTGAAGCAAAATTTGAAATACAAGCGGCATCAAAATCTAACAGTTATATGGGACCGGCAGCCGTGTTCGGTCTGACACATAAAAATGTGTTTGGTGGCGGTGAGCAACTTACAAGTCAGATTAATGGCTCTTATGAATGGATGACCGGCAACGGTAGAGGTAGCAGTCTTAACAGCTATGAAGTGGGGTTGGATTTTACTCTTGCTTTCCCGCGGTTGATTGCTCCACGTTTTATCGACCGTAGCCGCCGTTACATCAATTGGACTAAAGTCAATTTGTCGGCCGATTTGCTCAATCGCCCCAGTTACTTCAGGATGGTGCAAATCTCGACCGGATTTCAGTGGGAGTGGCATGCCAATCGTTACTCATCGAGTTCGTTTACTCCGTTCAAGTTGTCATATACCAAGCTTTTGAGTCACACTGAGGCGTTCGATTCGATTATTTCGCAGAATCGTGCGGTGGAAAACAGTTTCAGCGACCAATTTATCCCGATGATGAGCTATACTTATACATTTGATCGTGCCATAAATCGCAAAAACAGCATTAATTTCACTTTCACGTTGTCGGAAGCCGGAAACATATTTTCGGGGATATGGGCTCTTGCAGGTCAGCAGGGTGGCGCGGGGAGCAAGGAATTGTTTGGTACTCCGTTTTCGCAGTTTGTCAAGGCTCAAGCCCAATTTATTTATACACACAAAATGTTTGCAGGGCATTCGATAGTGACGAGAGCTTTTATTGGTGCTGAACATGCTTATGGCAATTCGACCGAAGTACCATATGCCGAGCAGTTTTACATAGGTGGGGCAAACTCTGTCAGGGCTTTTGCTGTCCGCTCCATAGGACCGGGCAGTTATCACTCGGACGGCACAGCCAATGGCTATTATGACCAAACGGGTACGTTTAAAATCGAACTGAATGCCGAGTATCGATTCCCGTTGCTTGGTTATTTGCATGGAGCAGTGTTCCTTGATATGGGTAACGTATGGTTGTTGGAAGAAGACGAATCGCGTCCCGGAGCAAAACTCACGGCATCTGATTTCTTGAACGACATAGCTGTTGGTACCGGAGTGGGATTGCGTTTCGACATGGATGTGTTGGTACTTCGTGCCGATCTCGGTATCGGCATACATGCCCCTTACGAAACAGGGCGTAGCGGTTACTATAATATGACTTCGTTTAAGGACAGTCTTGCTTTTCACCTTGCCATAGGTTATCCGTTTTAGCAGGACTTTCGGGTGTTTGGTTTTATGTCATGCAATGTGTGCGCTGATGAAACGTGGCAATCCACGATAGTCTTTTATGACATTGCAGTCTGTAAAGCCAAAGTCATAGAGCAAGTGGCATGTTTCGTTGGAAAAACGGCTGTTGATTTCGAGATACAGTTTGCTTTCATTCTGCAAGGCCATTGAAGCATATCGGGCTATGGCCCGGTAAAATAGTAAAGGGTCGTCATCGGGAACAAAAAGAGCCGAATGCGGCTCATAGTCGAGCACGTTGCTATGCATTTCGAGCCGTTCGCTATCGGTTATGTATGGAGGATTGCTCACTATTATGTCATATTTTGCAGTCGAAGGCAAAGGCATTGTCAATATGTCGGACAGTTCAAATTTTACCAATGTTTTCAGTTTCTTTGCATTCTCTTGTGCCACTGCGAGTGCTTCGGCACTTATGTCCAAGGCTGTGACATCGGCAAACTTCATAGCTTTGGCAAGTGAAATGGCTATACACCCCGAGCCGGTGCCAATGTCGAGCACACGCATGTATCCCACCGGATTTTCATCTACAATCAAGTCGACTAATCCCTCAGTTTCGGGGCGGGGAATAAGTACTGCCGGTGTGACATGGAAATGACTACCGTAGAAATAGGCATCGCCAAGGATATACTGTATTGGCTCGTACCTCAGCAATCGGTTGGCAATCTCGGTGAATCTTTCAGCGATGAATTGCGGCATTTCGCTGTCGTTGTGTAGAATGGCATCGACACGGCTGTAATTGAGTTCATTGTCCAGTGCGGCCATCTCAATCCCTTCGATTTCACCGGCAGGGTAATATGGTGTAAGCCGTTGCCTGAAATTTCGTAGTATCTCTTTGAGTGTCATATCATAATGAAAATCCTGCCATTTGCCTTGGCGTATGATTGGATTCAACGGCAAATGTATAATAAAAATGTGTAACGAAGCAAAAGGATATGTATATATTTTATTTCACATAAGGATGCTTTCCAGATATAGATGAACTCGTACCGTGTGTCACGAGATGTGTGAGATGCAAGACTAAGGTTGCATATTGCGTCAGTATTGTTTTTCCGGTGTTTTTGTTGTATTTTTGTGTAATAACTTCTTTTGGGATATGGAGAACTTTCATGAATTGTTGGTGCGTAGGCACAGCATAAGACGATATACCGGCGAGGAGATTTCTCCCGACGACGTGCAGCTAATTTTAGAGGCTGCATTGATGGCCCCATCGTCGAAGAGGTCGCAACCGTGGCAGTTTGTTACTGTTGAAGATCGCAAAAAACTTGAGCTATTAAGTTACTGCAAGGAGCAGGGTGCTGCCCCCATAGGCAAGTGCAGCCTTGCAATAGTGGTATGTGCCGATCCGGCGGTGAGTGATGTGTGGATTGAAGATGCGTCTATTGCCGCTACCTATATGCAATTGCAGGCCGAAGACCTTGGTTTGGGAAGTTGTTGGATACAGATTCGCGGTCGATATTCGGGTGATGGTGAGCCTGCCGAAGACTATGTGCGTGCGTTGCTTGATATACCATCGCATATTCCTGTATTGTGCATCATTACATTGGGTCATAAGAATGAGGAACGTAAACCGTTCAATCCCGAAAAGATGTTGTGGGAACGTGTGCATATAGGTAAATGGAGACCGCAGGAATGAGGGCGATACTGATAGGCTCTGGCAATGTCGCAACAAATTTGGCACGAGGATTAACGGCAGCAGGAGTGACCGTTATGCAAGTCTATAGTCGAACCATTGGTCATGCCGAAGAATTAGCCCATATAGTTGGAGCAAGTGCCACTGATTCGCTTGCCGACATAAATCGCGATGCTGATATTTACATAGTTTCGGTCAACGATGATGTCATTGCAAGTGTTGTGGCTTCGGTTTCCGATAATGGGGCGTTGTGGGTACACACATCGGGAAGTACGCCGATAAATGTGTTTGTGGGTTTGCGCAAGCGATATGGGGTGTTATATCCTATGCAGTCATTTTCCAAGCAGATTGCGATAGATTTCTCTGATGTTCCATTCTTTGTCGAGGGTGACAGTGAGATGACTACAATTGAAATTGAGTCTGTTGCTCATGTGTTGTCAAGACGAGTGTATCGAACATCGAGCGAGCAACGGAAACGGTTGCATATTGCTGCCGTCTTTTCTTGTAATTTTGCCAATCACTTGTGGACGCTTGCCGATGATGTATTGAGCGAGGCCGGCCTGCCATTTGATGTGATGCTACCGTTGATTTCCAATACTGTGGGTAAGCTCTATACTTTGTCGCCTTTTGAATCTCAGACGGGACCGGCCATACGGCATGATTATCGGGTGATGAAATCGCATTCTGCTATGCTCGATAAATACAAGCAGAAAATTTATGAAATATTGTCGAAAAGCATAATAAAGAGGCATGAGTAAGATTGACTATGACTTAACACTTATCAAGGCGTTTGCTTGTGATGTGGACGGTGTGCTGTCGCCCTCGGTGATACCTATGCATATCAGTGGTGAGCCGTTACGTATGGTTAACATAAAAGATGGATATGCCATACAGCTTGCTGTGAAGCGTGGTTTTGAGTTTGCCATAATTTCTGGTGGACGAAGCGATGGAGTTAGGAGCAGGTTTGATGGCCTTGGCGTGCGGGATATATATCTTGGAGTATCGATCAAATTGCCTGTTTTGCAACAATGGATGCGGCGCCATAATTTGACCCCCGAACAGGTAGCGTATCTCGGTGATGATATTCCCGACATCGAGGCAATGATGGCGGTAGGGTTGTCTGTTGCACCGGTCGATGCCGCACCCGAAGTAAAAGGTGTGGCACGATACATATCTCCTTACAACGGTGGTTACGGCTGTGGACGGGATGTTATCGAGCAAGTGCTTAAGGCTCAGGGATTATGGATGAATGATCGCCATGCTTTCGGATGGTAAAAAGTTTCTTGCCTAAATATATAAAGGTCGGGATACATAAAACCCAAAGCCTTCCACTGGCAGTGGAGGGCTTTAAATGATTCTTATTCAAATTGAGAAAAATGTGTTATAAACGGTCGTAGGGAAGCATTGCAAGCATTTGTCCGAACTTTTTCACTCCATCGCCAAGTGGCTTTGAGGCCATTGCGCGGAGCATTATGTTTAGGTCTATTTCAAATGTCACAAGGATTTTTGTTTGCGTGTCGATGATTTCGTCAAGATCGATTATGGCCTTGAATGCAATAGGGAAAGGTTGCGCTGTCATCACGATTCTTGTGGGTTGGGTGCGCTCGACGATTTGCAAGTTTACTTTGCCCACGGGATTTGCTGTAAATGAGATGGAATCGTTTGAAAATTCTACGTCCGACAAGCGTTGTTTCATTTCACCCGGAATATTATCGTTGTCGATGAGTTGCTTGAAGCATTCAGGGTTCGACAACTTGCCATATACGGTAGAAATATTATAGTTTACAATTTCTTCGTTGCTTTTGTATGCATCCATATTCGTGTGTGAATTGGGTTGTTTATTCAACAGCAGAGTCATCGGCTTTATCGGGAGTCCAATTAGCAGGATCACGGCGCCATTCTTTCAATGTTTCCACGTCTGATGCCTTGATGTAGTTGGTCTTTAGGGCTACTTCAATCATTGCGCTATAGTTGCTGATGGTATGTAGCTCGATGCCTGCTTCTTTGAATTTCTTTATCGACACGGGGAACTCGTAAGTGAAAATTGCAACCATTCCCACCACTTCGCAACCGACATTACGAATGGCCTCGCAAGCCTTGAGGCTGCTGCCGCCTGTCGAGATAAGGTCTTCGATGACCACCACACGTTGTCCCGCTTTGAGGTTACCCTCGATTAGGTTTTCAAGTCCATGGTCTTTGGGACTGGAACGTACATATACGTATGGCAGTCCGAGTGTATCGGCAACCAATGCTCCTTGTGCTATGGCTCCGGTGGCTACTCCAGCAATAACATCTACACGACCATATTTTTCAAGAATGATGCGGCATAACTCCACTTTTATGAAGTTGCGTATGTCAGGGTATGAAAGAGTTTTCCGGTTGTCAGTATATATAGGGGAGTTCCACCCTGATGCCCATGTGAATGGGTTTTCGGGCTGAAGGATTATAGCACTGATGTTTAGCAATTTTTCGGCTAAGATGTGGTCAACTTTTTCCATTGGTTTGAGATCTATTGATTATTTCTTTTGTGCAAATGTACAATATAAATCGCACAAAATGTAAATAAATCAAAATTATATTTTTGCATGATGTCAAGAATTTTATTATATGTGTATAAAATAGCAATATCACTCTTTCAATGACCCTAAAGCGTGTTTTAAATATTTTTTGATTGCCGTACGTTTGTTTTAATTCGATGGATTGCTATAGTGAATCGCGTGAGAAGGTTGTAAGTAAAGATGAGTGTGAATTTCGGCAGATTATAGCAGTGCGTTTTTATTTACTGTAATTATGGCAAATAGCCCAAAATATGAATTAAAAAAGTAAAGAACTATCTTCTTAAAACATAAGTTATTAATCTTTTTTTTAAATATACTTCTTTTTTATATGGCGAAGTGAAAAACAAAATTACCTTTCTTAAAAACAATTTTACTTGTTAATGTGGTAAACTTTAATTTATCTTTAGACAGCAAAAATATCTAACGTAAATTTAAGAATAAACATGAAAAGGTGTCATATATTTTTATATTTTATCTTATTGTCTTTTGTGACAGCTTATGCTTCATTGCCACGTCCGGAGTATCCCCGTCCACAGTTTGAAAGGGCAGAATGGATAAATCTTAACGGACAATGGAGTTATGAATTTGATTTTGCCAAAAGTGGTTTTGAACGTGATTTGCAGGCAACACAAGGTTTTGACGGTATCATTACAGTGCCTTTTTGTCCCGAGAGTATTTTATCGGGAGTCAATCATAAAGATTTTATAAATGCCATGTGGTATCAACGTACCATAAATATACCGGTTGATTGGAATGACAAACACATCATGTTAAATTTTGGTGGCGTAGATTACAAATCGATTATATATATTAATGGTGAAAAAGTTATGGTTCACTATGGTGGCTCGGCTTCGTTTTCAGTTGTTATTGCTCAATATGTGAAAATCGGTGATAATAATCTCGTGGTTTATGTTGAGGATGATTTGCGTTCGATGAAGCAAACGGCAGGGAAACAGTCGCGACGGTTGGAGTCATATAATGCCTTTTATACCAGAGTAACCGGTATATGGCAAACTGTATGGTTGGAAGCTATTGAAAAAGGAGGGTTAAAGCGTTGCCGTATTACTCCGGATCTCGATAACGGTCGATTTGTGTTCGAACCCGAATTTTTCGATGTAGGTGTTGGGACAGAATTTAAAGTGAAAGTTTTTGATAATGGCAAAGAAGTAGCATCTGCGAGGGCAGTTGCGAGTAACAATGCAACCGTAATAACACAAATAAAAAATGTAAAAACATGGTCACCCGAAGCACCGTTTCTTTACGATGTTGAATTCACGGTGATGAACGACAAAGGAGATGTGATAGATAAAGTTAAGTCTTATGCGGGAATGCGTAAAGTGGAATTGCGCGGGACAAAATTCTATCTCAATAACAAACCGTATTATCAGCGTTTGGTACTCGATCAAGGATATTATCCTGATGGGCAGTGGACTGCTCCCAATGATTCGGCTTTACGTCGTGATATCGAACTGGGTAAGTTGGCGGGGTTTAATGGTGCGCGACTACATCAAAAAGTATTTGAGCAGAGATATCTTTATTGGGCCGACAAATTGGGTTATCTTGTGTGGGGAGAATCTGCAAGTTGGGGCATGAACTGGTGTGACCCGATTGCCGCTCGCAACATGCTAACCGAGTGGGAAGAATGTGTTCAACGCGATTATAATACTCCGTCGCTTGTGGCGTGGTCGCCACTAAATGAGTCGCGTATGGACGATGTGGACGGTCAGCGAGAACGTTTGACTGATGACCTATATTTAATTACACACCGATTGGATCGTACACGTCCTGTGGTGACAGCAAGCGGTGGTGATCATGGACGCTTTACCGATATATATTCGGAACATACATACACTCAAGATCCTGTAAAATTATATGAAAAATTGGCTCTTGATGCTGAAGGAAAACCTTATGTACACAGACCACATCAGAGCCAACCTTATCGTGGCGAAGTGTATATGATCGATGAGTTTGGTGGAATAAGGTGGGTTAAGGAAATGAAAACCTCCGAGGTCGGGGCAAGTGAAAATTTTTGGGGATATGGCGAGGCTCCGCACACCATCGAGGAATTTTACTGGCGACTTGAACAGCAGGTGAATGTTATATTAAGCCTCGATCATATAGATGGTTTCTGCTTCACTCAGATTGTGGATGTGGAACTTGAAAAAAATGGTATATATACTTACGACCGTGAGGCAAAATTTGACATGGAGAGAATATACAAGATTTTCACGAAATCGCGTGAACAGGCTAAGACCGAAGTAAAACTGATGCTTGAAAAACGGCAAGCGTTGGTAGATAATTAACATAACTAATTAACAACCTGTTTAATTTTTTTAACATGAAACATTATTATTTAAACTTAATGACAGTCGCATTGATGCTCACAGG
Source organism: uncultured Muribaculaceae bacterium (assembly GCA_964395975.1). GTDB lineage: Bacteria > Bacteroidota > Bacteroidia > Bacteroidales > Muribaculaceae > Avimuribaculum. Next base: position 20,695 of record CAYNBZ010000002.1, read on the forward strand.
AGGAACAATGTTGGCACAGACTTCTGAAGCTGGTGGTGAACTAATCAGCTTGTTACCCGATGGCGTTTATGCAAATATTTCTACCGAGCGTAAACCACAAAAGGATAAAAATATGGTGGTGGCAGGTTCTCCGGAGAAGGGTTATTATGCTTTTTTTGCCGCAACTGATTCTGAGCATGGGGAAGAATTGTGGGTAACAGACGGAACTGCTGAGGGAACTTACATGGTTAAAGATATAGTTCCCGGAACCTCTACGTCGGATGTAAGTTATCTGACACGTTTCAATGATAAAGTTGTGTTCTCGGCTTATACCGATGACTATGGTATCGAACTCTGGATTTCGGATGGAACGGAAGAAGGCACTTATATGGTGAAGGACATAAACGAAGTAGGGGATTCGTCTCCTGTCGGATTTACGCAAGTAAACGAAAATCAATTCATATTTGCTGCCTATACGTTTGAAAGCTCGTATTATGGCAGTGAGGCTCAAAGATGGCTATGGGTAAGCGATGGAACGGAAGAAGGTACCCAACTTATTAAGGAATGTAAGATGATGTACCCTGGCCAAGATAATAATGCAGAAAGATGGGCTCCTTATGTACGTGTGGGGCGTAAAGTGTTTTTTAAGGCTGATGATATAGATGGCACAATGGGTGGCGAGCTATGGGTAACAGATGGAACTACAGAAGGTACTATTTTCTTAAAAGATATTAATATCGAAGAAACAACCTTAGGTACTGCAGATTCAGCCCTTGACCATTTTGCTAATTTCTACAATGAAAAATTATTCTTCAAGGCTTGGACTCTTGACAGTGGTAACGAACCATGGGCAAGTGATGGTACACCTGAGGGTACTTATCAAATTTATGATTCCAACCCAACTTTTGCCGAAAGTGGTATAGGTAATGGAGGGAACCTGACGATGGTTGGTGCAGAGCCATATGATGGGAAATATTATTTCCGTTCGGAGGATGTAGATATCGGTACGGAGCTTGCTTGTACAAATTTGGAAGAAGGTAACTTCAAGACATTTGATATTCTAACCAATACACCAACTTCTTCTAATAGCAGTTATCCCGATCCGGGAGTTGTATTTGACGGTGTGTATATGTTCTGCGCAAGTTCGGGTTTTGATGCTACATTGGAGAATAACTATGGCGGTGAGTTGCATTATACTGATGGCGAAAATGTGTATCTGCAATCTGATTTGGCCCCGGGTACACAAAGCAACTGGGTCAAGGAGTTGACAGTGGTGTCGGGTAGCTTATATTGGTGGAATGAGTCGACAGAAGATGCTGAGAGGGCTACTAAACTTTACAGAATTGATAACAAAGATGAATTCCCTGTAAGAGTTACCAATTTATTTGCCGATGGTGATCAGATTCACACATTGCGTAATCTTGGCGGCGATTTGATATTTACAACCAGTAATTCAGTAAAACAGGTTTATCGTTACCATTATCGTAAAGCTGATTTCGATGCTGAAACTGAAACAGATGATCTTGAACCCGAGTATCGTACTCGTGCTGAAATTGAAGAAGATGAAAGCGGAATTAAAAATATTGCTGCAAATAATAAAAATAAAAACGTCGTTACGGTGTATCCAAATCCTGCCACAACTACATTTACTGTAAATGTAGCAGAAACTGTTAAATCGATTCTAATTTATGACATTGCTGGCAGGCTGATTTCATCTTATGCCAATTTGAATGATAACACGGTTGGTGTAGAATCTCTTGTTAGTGGTGTATATCAAGTAGTTATAACTACTGATGAAGGTACTTACACATCTCGTTTGATTAAGAAATAAATTATAAACTCCGTGATAAGGCAATGGCGCTTTACGTTTTCACACGACATTAAGTGCCATTGTCTTATAAAATATGTGTGTGGCTTTTACTCTTAACTCCATAATATCACAATAGCAAATGTTTGGACCTAAATTAAACAAATTATTTACATTGGCAATCACATTATTCGTGGTTGTACCATCATTGGCTCAGAATGTGTCCATAACAGGGATCGTACTTGATGAAATGACTGAGGAACCGTTGATAGGCGTTTCTGTTATTGTTAAAGATTCGAGTAGTGGAACAATGACCGATTTTAGCGGGCATTTCAATATAAATGCGGATCAGTATTCTACACTGTCTTTTTCATACGTAGGATATTCTCCCGTTGAAATAGATTTAAATGGAGAACGAAATATAACTGTGTATATGACATCAACGGCTGAAGAACTTGATGAACTTGTGGTTATAGGTTATGGTGTGCAGCGCAAGAGCGACATTACAGGTTCTATTTCATCTATATCAGGGAAGGACATCAATGATGTTCCTGTGTCATCGGCTTTGCAGGCATTGCAGGGAAAGGCTGCCGGTGTAAGTATCATACAGAATACGGGCTCTCCCGGAGGAACCACTATGATTCAAATACGTGGTGTCGGTACGGTAAACGATTCAAACCCTCTCTATGTTGTTGATGGCTTTATTGTAGATGACATAGATTATATTAATCCAAATGATATTGCCAATGTGGAGATATTTAAAGATGCCGCGTCGAGTGCGGTGTATGGTGCACGGGGTGCAAATGGTGTAGTGTCGATTACTACAAAGCAAGGTGAATCGGGAAAAACTAAGATTTCATTTGACAGCTATGTCGGATTTTCCAATCCATGGAAAAAAATCGATATGATGAGTCTGGAAGAATATGCACTTGCCCGTGATTATATCGATGGCTTGTCGCAATATTCTTCTGATGGGCGTTTATATTATTCTAAAGACGATGCAGGCAACTATTATTTTGACGAATATAAGTATTATCGGTTGGATACAATTCGCAAAAACTCTCCTCGCAGTTGGTGGGATGCCGTTACAAGAACGGGTATTAAGCAACAATACAACCTTTCGGCTTCAGGAGGCAATGACAGAACACGATATATGTTGAGTACGAGTTATTACAAAGAAACCGGTATCGTGAAAACTTCTGATTACAGTAGGGTGAATGCCCGTCTTAATGTAAGTAGCCAACTCGCCAAATGGCTGAAAGCGACGGCTAATATGTCTTATGTCAATACGGATAGAAATCCTGTGGCTGAAGGGCAAAGCAGCGCATTGAAAACTGTGCTTTCATGGAGTCCGTTGGAATATACATACGATAATGTAGGTTATTGGAATGGCAGTAACCCGTTGGCACTTATATATCGTGACCATCAAAATATCGGCTCTGACAGATTTGATGTGAATTTGACTCTCGATGCTGACATATGTAAATGGTTGACTTACCAATTTAAAGTGTCATATTACATGCAATCTGAAAACGAAAGCAATTTTTATGAAGTAAACAAGCTTGACACCGATTTTACTATACCAACAGATTTAACCCAAGTGTATAAATATAATGGAAAAACTGATAAGTGGGAAATCAATAACCTTCTGACGTTTAATTGGCGAAACAAAGTACACAGCATAACGGTACTTGCCGGTCAAACGGCCGAAAGCTATAAGTATAATTGGACTCAAACGTATAAAAAAGGTACTGCGAGCAATGACGAAAGTTATCATTATCTGTCGAGTGGCTATACGGGTGCCGAGGCCTATGGATTGCTCGAACATTGGACCGCAGTCGGATTTATAGGACGGTTGAATTATGATTTATATGATCGTTATTTGTTGCAGGCTAATGTAAGAGCCGATGCTTCCTCCATATTTTCCAAAGCCAATCGTTGGGGTGTGTTCCCTTCGGTTTCATTGGGATGGAAATTTTCTAATGAGGCATTTATGGATGGTGTTGATTGGTTAAGTCTCGGCAAATTAAGATTAGGCTGGGGTATATTGGGTAATAACCGTATCGACGAATTATCAAGATATACTATAGTATATACCCAGTATAATTATCCCTATGGAATAGGCAATCATATTCTTTATCCGGGTGCGGCATCTACTACCATAGGCAACCCTGATATAAAATGGGAAAAAACAGAAACATATAATGTAGGTATTGATTTGGGATTCCTTAAGAACAGTTTAAATTTGACCTTAGAATATTTCGATAAAACGACATCTGATATTTTACTTGAAGTGCCGACAGTGAGTTCTGCCGGATTGGAAAGCGACCCTATGGTCAATGCCGGAAAAGTGAGAAACTGGGGCTTGGAATTCAATGGAAGTTATAGGAAGACTATAAATAAATTTAGTTTTGAGGTAGGATTTAATATTTCATGGCTTAATAATGAAGTAGTAAGCCTCGGAACAGGAAATGAACCTATATATGGCGCATATTTAAGTGAAAGCAGCATAATTGATTATGTGACTAAAACTGTGGTCGGATATCCGATTGGTAGTTTCTATGGATATGTCACTGACGGAATATTCAATACTTATGAAGAAGTGATGGGAAGTGCTCAATATGAATCGGGTAAGAATGCTACTGACCAGACGACTCGTCCGGGTGATTTCCGTTTCAAGGATTTAAATGGCGACAATCAGATTACAGCAGAAGACCGTACATATCTTGGTTCGCCGTGGCCTGATGTGGTATTTGGCTTGCCCATAACATTGAGCTATCGCGGTTTCAATCTTTACTTGTTCTTCCAAGGCCAGGCTGGTAATAAAATATTCAATGTAATGAAATATTATCTGTATAACGGGGCGGAAGGTAATCTTGCAGCGGATGCGGCAAGCAGGCATTGGTCGGGACAACTTGAAGATGACAGGTCTTATTATCCGTTAAATCTTACCGGCGATGTGCCCGACCTTGATGCCTCTGACACACCCCGTAATTTCAGGGCTTCAGACTTTTTTATTGAGGATGGTTCATATATCCGGTTGAAAGAATTGCGCCTTACGTATAATTTGCCAGATAAACTTATATCGAAGTGGAAATTGTCAACTTGCGCAATTTCAGTGAGTGCATATAATTTGCTCACTTTTACAGGATATTCAGGTCTTGACCCTGAAGTAGGTAAAGTTAGCGGTACTGAAAGCAATAATCTCAGTATGGGTGTCGACCATGGCAATTATCCACAATCTCGGACATTCACCATTGGTCTCAAAATTGGTATATGAAACTAAAAATATATAGATTATGAATAAGTTATTGTTCAAAGCAGGTGTAATATTACTGGTATTGCCATTTGTTACGAGCTGTAATGATTTTCTCGATAAAGAAGTGGTTGGCAATATAAATGCCGAAGAATATTATAAGACTACTTATCAATTGCAATCGGCACTGGACGCAGTTTATGACATATTGCAGTCGGATGATTTCAATGATAGTGATTGGAGGTTTGGTGATGCAACTGCTGATGATGTAAAAGGCTCGGATGAAAGTACATCAACCGAAATGGGACAATTGGTGAATTTTAGGTTTAACACGTCAAATACACTTATACTCACTCGTTGGCAAGTCAACTATAGAGGGGTACATCGTGCAAATGAAGTGATTGCCAATGCACATAAAGTTGAATTGACCACAACCCAATATTCGGATTATCAGACTGTTCGTTATATTTTGGGACAGGCAAAGTTTTTGCGGGCATTGTTTTATTTCAATTTAGTAAAAACTTTTGGTGGCGTACCTATACGTCCTGAAGTTGAAAATGTTGATAGCTTGGTTATAGCTCGAAGTTCAAGAGAAGAATGTTTTGCTTATATAGAAAAAGACCTTAGAGAAGCTGCCATCATGCTCCCTGCAAGATTTAACGGAACCGAATGCGGCAAGGCCGGTTGTGGAGCTGCAGTGGCTCTGTTAATGAAGGTTCTTATATACCAAGCAACGCCCGGAGTTCAATCAGAGAAATGGGAAGAGATAGTTACACTCGGACAATATTTCATTGAAGGGGCAACAATGACTTATGGCGAAATACTAAAATTCGATGAGTCGGAAGGCGAGGACTGGGAAACTTTGCGTGAAAGATTATGGTTTAAACCTCAAGCCGAAAACGGTTCTACCGATCCTTATGAAACACCCCAAGATGCGTTACCTCAATTGAGCAACATATATTCTCTTGCCTATACCGATTATTACGGTACATCCATTTCTTATATAGACCAATGGTTTCAAAGCGGTGAATTTTGTAGTGGTTCGATATTTGAAATTGTTTTTAAAGAATCTGGTGACGGAACCTCAGGGGATACTAATGAGGGATGTTCAGTATATGATGAGATGTATTCTACATCACCGGTTATCTATTCCACTTCTGCAATATTGGAGGAGATATTTGGTACCGACACTCGCCGTCAATTTGTTCTTGGACATCAACAGTACACACCCGATAATTATTTGTGTCAATGTGGCTCAGGACGTTATGTTTCGCTGAAATGGTACACTCCTGTAAAGGAACAGCCTATGTATTCTGGAGATAATGGGAAGAATAGGCGGTTGCTTCGTTATGTGGATGTTGTCCTTATGTATGCCGAAGCATATAATGAATGCGGCGATGGAGCTGCAGCTCTTGAATGGCTGAATACGTGCAAGACTCAGGTAAATACGATTAATTCAAGTACCGCATTGTATAATTCAGGAGGCTACGGTTATATACGTGACCAGATTTACAGCGAACGCCGCATGGAATTATGTTTTGAATGGGAACGTTTTTGGGATTTGGTCAGGCAGGGACGTGCTGCTACTGTCATTAAGGCATTTGGAGCATCACAGACCAATCGCCGTGGATATTATTTCACAGAGGGTGTAAATGAAATCTTCCCCATACCGCAAACCGAGGTTGATGTATCCAATGGCGTTGTTACTCAGAATCCAGGGTATTAATTAATCTAAAAAATTCAGTAGTGAAATGAACAAGATTTCTAATGTATTATTAATATTGAGTTGCGTTCTGTCATTTATTGCTTGTGATAATGACGAACCAGCAACACCTATTGCTTCAATGTCAATAAACCAGCTGGAATTTGAGATAAATGAGTCGATGATTATCGAATTCAATGGCTATGCCGATCAAATTTCTGTTTGGACTGGTGACGATTCGCATAATTATGAGCTTCGTGATTCGGCTAATACCGGATTTGCTGTAAGTAGTGGAACTTTCACTTACTCTTATTCGGCTCCGGGTATATACAAGGTTGTCATGGTTGCTTCTACCTATAATGATATGGCTATTGATATAAGGCGTGACACTTGTTCTTACATGGTTACGGTCATTGATAATCACACGGAAATTGAACAACTGTCATGTCCGCAAATATTGTATGATGAAGTTTATGCCGAGGCAATGGATGATGTCGATTGGTTGATGCGTTTGCCGAGAAAAGTTGTTTATCGCACAGCTCAACCTTCAATATCCTTAACACAAAGGTTACGTTTTTATCTCGGCTCTGATTCTACAGTTGTAAGAATCGATGGCGAGGTATATAGCTCGACAACAAGTTATGATTTGTCAGAAACAAAAGATTTGCTTGTGACTTCTAATCTTGGGACAACTCGTAGTTATAAACTTTATACCATCCAATATCCTGAGTTTGAAACATTCGTAATAAATGGTGTTGAAGGAGAGTTGGTTAGGAATGCTTACGATTACCAATTGTTTGAAATGGATGTCGTTTTGCCTACCGGAACCGATGTGTCTGCCTTGATTCCGGAATTTACTACCACAGATGCATCTGAAAAAGTTTATGTGGGGGATGATGAACAAATTTCGGGACAATCGGTTGTAGATTTCACAGACAGTATAACTTATCGTTTGGTGGCATTTTCTCCGGAGAATTCTGATTATACTGCAGAAACTTATTTTACTATCAATATAACATATGAATAATGGTTAAAAAATAATTTCTTGAATTGTCCGGCTAAGCACCGGAATAATCAGAGGCTTTTTGTGCGTGTCGGACAATTCTTTAATGATAAAAATATTCGGAATTATGATAAAAAGATTATTATTTACAACGTTGTGCGCGACCTCACTTGTTGCATTGGCAGAAAAAACAGAACCGTATCAAGGCTCGCGTATATTTTGGGATTTAAACAGCAAAACTACGATTTTTTCATCGGGAACGTATTCTCGAATGATAGAACTGCAAGATGGCCGGTTACTTGCTGTTGCCGAAGGCGGCGGAATAAAAATCTGTTTCAGTCGAACTAAAGGTTCTTCATGGGGGGATGTGAGTACCATTGTCAGTAATCCTAATTTGGTTAATTATGCAGTTCCCGACTTGATTCAATTGTCGGATGGAACAATATTAATAGGATTTAATCCGAGGCCTTCTGAGCCATATAGTGAAGAACGAAAATTCGGCATAAGGGTTGTAAGGAGTACGGACAATGGAGATACGTGGAGTGATCCGATATATATATTTGATGCACAGAGCTATTCTGATGACGGCTGTTGGGAACCTGCTTTCCTTGAATTGCCATCTGGCGAGGTCCATTGTTATTTTGCTAATGAAAATGACTATACGACATCTAATGAGCAATGCATCTCTGTGTGCAGGTCATTTGACAAGGGATTGACTTGGAGTGATCCGGAGAGAGTAAGTTTCCGTTCGGGATCGCGAGATGGTATGCCGGTACCGGTATTGCTTGACAATGGAGAGATAGTTGTGATTATAGAAGATAATGGGTGGCCCGGACGGGATAATTTTACGGCAACTACCGTTCGAACCACGTTAGAAGACAATTGGTCGAGTGGTTATGTCGATGCAGACAGCGATATGCGTGATATGATATTTGAAACGACTCCTGCTGTGGGCATAGCATCAGCAGCTCCATATCTTAGAGTTTTGGGAAATGGAGAAACAGTGGCTTCTTTTCAAGGCAATGAAGGGCGCAATACTACCGATTTGCAGTATTATGACATGTTTGTTTTAGTTGGTGACAGTGAAGCTCGAAATTTTAAAGCACAAAGCCGGCCATTTTCACTTGACATGACTGAACATTCGATATGGAATTCACTTTCAGTTATTGAAGATACAGTGGTCGTTGCAATTGGGTCGATAGGAACTCCGTATGGCTCAGATAAAATCCAGATGATAAAGGGATATCCTAAAACTGCATTTTATGCTGCATATTGTGATAATATAACAATAGATGGTGTATCTTCGACGGAAGAACAGTGGACAGACAACAGTGCGCGTCAAATTGTAATGGGAAATACGACTGGTAATATGAGTACAATAGATTTTGCTTATGATGAGGAAAATCTTTATATGACTGCCAGGATTATTGACCGTACGCTTATTAACACCGGATCGGATAATGACGGTTTATGTATCATGATTGATGCTGACGACGTATGTGGTACTACGCCCGAAGAAGGAATGTATGCAATATTCTTTGATACCAATGGTAGTGTAAAATTGCGAGATTGTGGTGACGGAAGGTGGAATGATTATGAGACTGTAACTGAAATTGAATATGCAATTAATATACAATCATTTTACTATGATATAGAGGCTGCAATTCCTTGGAGTCTACTTGGAAAAACGGCTGTCCCATCAAATCGTATGGCTATTGCTATAGAAGTTACTGATAAACAGACCATAACACTTACTAAAGATGTAATTCCCGATGTGGACAATAGTGCATCATGGACTTGGATGGAATTTAAGCTGTTGGACAAAACCGCAAGTGGAGTTTCGATGGTGAAAAATGATGAAGATGATACAATAGTCAAAGTGGGGAATGATGTCATAGAGGTCATGTCGACGAAGGATGTAAATAATATCTTATTATACACGTTTGATGGCCGAAATATAGGTATGTGGTCTAATTGTGGACAGTATTATCAAATACCTCTACAATTTAGACATGGTGGAGGAATCCTGTTGTTACGCTTCAGCGATGGTCGAACAATGAGTAAAAAGATTATTTATTAAAAAAGGGGTTAAGTTAATATGTTTGGATATAATAATCACCGTTTGATATTAGCAATATTGACTTTTTCGATAATGTTTAACTTGCCGGTGTATTCTGCTAATTATCGGTTTGTGCATATAACGAGCAAAGACGGATTGCCTCATCAACAAATTTCGGCACTTGAAAATGACAAGTATGGGAAACTTTGGATAGGAACTCGTAACGGGCTTGCCGTATATGACGGTTACAGCATGGTGAATTATTATAACAAATTAGAAGACCCTCATTCGTTGAATCATAATTCTATAGAATCGTTGTATTGTGACAGCAAGGGGCGTATGTGGGTGGGTACGTATTATGGAATAAGTGTGTATCGTCCGGTAACGGACGATTTCAAGAGTTATGAATTTCCTAATAATGAAGTGTCATCAATTGTAGAGAACAGCCGAGGACAGATAATATGTGGTGGATCAAATCTGTGTGTATACGATGAAGTTACTGATAAGTTTGAGCCTTTACCGCACGAAGATTTCGGATATATAATTTCATTGGCAGTTGATGATGAGGACAGGCTGTTTGTGGCAACGAACAAGTCGATTTATTATTTTGATTCTTCTTTTCAAAAAACAACGCAGATTAAGAAAGAGTATTTTGGAAATTTCTTAACCGGAGCCGATGGAATTATTCCTATGATGTTCGATTCAGAAGGACGATTATGGATTGGCAGGAATGGCAAGGGTGTAATGAGTATCAATATGGATTCGGGGCATGTGAAGATATATGACAGTCCAGAACTTTCGGATTATACGGTAAGAGTGATTTCGGAAGACATGCAACATAACATATGGCTTGGTGCGGAGCAGGGTGTTGCTATTATAAAACCGGATGGAACGATAAGCATAATGCAACAAAATTTCATAGATAAAAATGAGTTGAATGACAATGCTGTGTACGACATACTTTGTGATGCAAATGGCAATGTATGGATAGGTACTTATTTTGGAGGTATAAATGCGTTGCTCAAAAGGAATGAACAATTTAACTGGGTAATGGCTGGATATGATTCTACGAGCCTGTATGGTAAGGCCGTTCGTGAGATTATTGAGCCGAAGGAAGGGTTATTGTGGATTGCCACTGAAGACGGTGGGCTTAATATATATGATACAGAGAAAGGAGAAATAAGTCGGTTTGATAAAATTCCTGATTTGGGGTATAACGTGCATTGTCTGCACTATGATTCGGTGGCAGGGCAATTATGGATAGGTACATTCCTTAAAGGTCTGTTCAGGTATTCACAAAACGGACAATGGGAAAGATATTTGTCAATAGAATCGGGGCTTGATTCTGATGCAATTTTTGCTATAGATCAGCAGACCGATGGCAGAATATGGGTGGGAACTACTCAAGGATTAAGATATTATAACAAAGGTGATGACGTGTTTGAAAAAATTGGACATCCTGTGCTTGATGTTGATTTTTGTTATTGTTTATTGGTTGATGATAAAGACAATTTATGGGTAGGGACCCGTAACAATGGTGTATTTTGTGTAAAGTCTCAAACTGGTGAGGTTTGTGGCTGGTCGGCTCGTACACATGGGTCGTTGTTGACCGATGATTATATTACATGTCTTTATCAAGATAGCAGTGGTAAGATATGGGTAGGGACAAATAATGATGGTATAAGGTATATAGATACAGACGATTTCGAACTAAAATCATTGGGTGGTGATATGTCATTGAGAAACAACACCGTGTGCAGTATCATAGAAGACAATGCAGGTTGTTTGTGGATTTCTACGAGCCAAGGCTTGTTTCAATTTTATTCCGAACATAATGCTTTTAAGCATTATACGATAAAAGATGGCTTACCGGTAAATCAATTTAACTTTTCATCATCTATAGAGACCGGTAATGGTTTGTTGTATTTTGGGAGTGTGGACGGATTGGTATTTTTCGATCCGAAAAGTCTCTATGTGAATAATGAACCGTTTGAAGTGCATTTATGGAGACTTATTATTAACAATCAAGTTGTTACTAATGCAACACCTGAATCTCCGCTGTCAACTTTACTTGATGATACAGAAGAGATAATGCTATCGTTCGATCAATCACGTTTGTTCACTATCGAGTACGGGACAGTGTCAGTAGGCAGCATAAACAGAATCTTATATCAGGTAAGATTGGATGGTGTTGACGAGAATTGGCGTAATGTTGGTGAAACAAGGCAGTTTATGGCTTTTGATCTATCTCCCGGTGATTATATGTTGCACGTTAGGGCTAATAATTCGAATTCAGGTTGGGATGATGTTCCCATAAAAAGCATTGGTATTAAAGTGGGGAAACCTTTTTATCTGTCAGCATGGGCATATGTAGTGTATGCTGTAATATTTATGGCCATGATGTATTTGTATTATAGATTTATGGTGGAGAGGATAAAAGTTAAGGATAGTATCATGTTTGCTAATATGGAAAAAGAAAAATCCGAGGAATTGATTCGAGCAAAGATGGATTTCTTTACTGCGGTGTCGCATGAACTTAAGACTCCGTTATCGCTCATAAAGGCTCCGTTGAATTATATTGCAAGGCATCAGAAATTGAACAAGGATTCGTCAAAACGTCTTGAAGTTGCAATAAAAAACACCGATAAGATGATTGGAATGATTAATGAACTCGTGCAATTTAATAAGGTTGAAAGTGGTGATTTGCAGTTTTTTATACAGCAAGGTAATCCTCTTGATTTTATAGAGAGTGCGGTAAGGCAATTTGAGGACAGTGCAAAGGAAAAAGGTGTTGACTTATATGTCAATTGTGAAAATAACGGAGAAGAAGTATGGTTTTCTCCATTGTATGTCGAACGGATTACCAATAATTTGGTTTCAAATGCTTTGAAGTTTACTCATAGAGGTGGAAGAATTACTGTCAAAGCAGAAATTACTGAAAAAGACAATGGTTTCACATATCTCAGAATTAAAGTTGATGACACTGGCATAGGTATTGCAAAAGATGAATTGGACAATATTTTCATTAAATATTATCAGACCAAGCGCGGACATAATGTCAATAATCGTGGTTGGGGATTGGGACTTGCTCTTGTTAAACGTTTTGCCGAGGTTCATAAAGGAAGCGTTTCTGTGGAGAGTGAAATCGGAAAAGGATCAACTTTTATCGTATTTTTGAATGTTACGGGTTCAGTTTTTCCATCAGAATATAAGGTAGAGCATGATAAAACAATTGTTCAATTGGCTCAATATAAATTCGACACTCCTGTTGTCACTAACAATGAGGATGTTGCAGAAGACAGTATAGAAAAAGAAATGCCGGCAGGCGATGATAAAGTGTCTATACTTATTGTTGAAGACAATGGGGAATTATTGAAATTTCTTGTCGATTATTTTTCAGCTTCTTTCAATGTATATACGGCCAAAGACGGGAAAGAGGCACTGAATATTGCCTGTAAATATCCTATTCAACTTGTGATTTCTGATGTCATGATGCCGGAGATGGATGGATATACGCTGTGTCATAGATTAAAGAATGATATTTCCACATCGCACATACTTGTTATCTTGCTTACGGCTAAAAATGACACTACCGATGTGCTTAAGGGGTATGAGTGTGGAGCTGAGGCCTATGTGCCTAAACCGTTTGATCCGGATATACTCGAATTGCAGGTAAAAAATATTTTAAGAATCAGGCAGCATCAACAAGAACGTAATGTGAATGTAACCGCCGATAGTATAAAAGAAGATGATAAATTAAATAAGTTTGATAAAGATTTCATCAATCGCATAAAAGAAATTGTAGAAAAAAATATCGACAATGATCAATTCTCGATAACCGACATAACCAGCAGCCTTGCCATCAGTCGCAGCCTGCTCCATGTGAAAATGAAAAGTTTGTTTAATATGTCGATGGGCGATTATATAAAGAAACGCCGTTTCGACCTCGCTTGCAAGTTGCTGAAAGAAGGGTATAATGTTTCGGAAACTGCCTATAAGACTGGTTTTGCCGATCCAAACTATTTTTCCAAAGCATTTAAGAAAGAGTTTGGATTGACTCCTTCTGAATTTATCGGGAAAGGGTATGTATAATTCATGTATTGATGTGTTTCGTTGTGTATATTTTTGTTTGATATATGATTTTCGCTAACTTGAGATTAAGTTCATCGTTATTTACAATTGCAACTACGTTGATTGTAACTACTGCGTGTGTGTTTCATAAATCAACTGATTTGGAGACTGTAGCTGTTGATAAAATAGTATTTAACGATGGCGAAGAGATTTATTTCGCCGATCCTACGATTTTTCCCGAGGGTGGTAAATATTATATGACAGGGACGCTTGGTAATAGTAGTTTAAAGGGTTTTGTAATGCTTGAATCAACCGACCTGAAAAATTGGACTCCTGTAAATGGAGGAAGTCCGGTTCTGGGTAAGGTTTATGGTAATACCGGTTTTTGGGCACCGCAGATTTATAAGAATGGCACAAAGTATTATTTTTTCTATACAGCAAATGAGCAGGTTGCTGTGGCAAATTCATCAAATATTGTTGGACCTTATGTGCAGGATTCTGTTCGACCCATAGATGGCAGTGCAAAAAATATCGACCCATTTCTGTTTAAGGATGATGATGGTAAATATTACTTATATCACGTGAGGTTTAATCGAGGTAATTATTTGTGGGTGGCAGAATTTGATATGGCTACAGGCAATATAGACAAGGCGACACTGAAACAATGCTTGGATTATACTGATAAATGGGAGAAAACCGATGATGGCAAGTGGGATCCAATAATGGAAGGTCCCACAGTGGTAAAACTTGACGGCAGTTATTATTTGTTATATTCGGCAAATCATTTCTTGAATCCTGATTATGCGATGGGCTATGCTACTTCAGCATCCCCGTTAGGCCCGTGGGTAAAACATGAAGGGAATCCCGTGATACATAGAAGCATAGTCGGAGAAAATGGCTCGGGGCATGGTGACTTCTTTTATGGATATGATGGCAAGCCTTATTATGTATATCATGTGCATAATAATGATTCAATAGTCTCTCCTCGAAAGACACGAATTGTTCCATTGGTCTTAAATAAGAATGATAAAACGGAGTTGCTTGACATCTCAATCGATAGTGTAAATATTATAATTCCAAGGATTAATGGTAAACAACTATAAAGAATAATTAATCTTTAATAAGAAAAATGGATGCAATTGTGTTGGCTCGCTCTTCTCCTTGCCGTGTATAAAACATCGGTTTTGCATTTTCTTGCCATGTTACCTTTGCTTTAGATAAAATATTGTGAATCAAGTGTGATTAAAGACAATAGTGCTATGTTTTTTAAACAATTTTACTCACCACGAATTTTGTTCCATACTATTTTTGTATTGTGTGACACCGTGAATAAGTGGATAAATAACATAAACTAAAAACATGAAGTATATGAAATTCAAATCAACAGTATTTGTCGTGTTGGCTATGGCTGCATTACCGGCTATGGCACAATATGCACCTGTAGGAGACCGAATTAAAACGGTGTGGGCAGAAAAAATTGATGTAACCAGTGTTTGGAATGAATATCCTCGTCCCATTATGGAGCGTAACGATTGGATTAATTTGAATGGCATATGGAGCTATGCAATAGTCAACAAGAGTGCTGCTTCTCCACAAGAATCAGACGGTGAGATTCTTGTTCCGTTTGCTGTGGAATCAAGTCTTTCGGGTGTTGGGCGTAGTCTGACCGATGAGCAGGCCTTGTGGTATAAACGAACATTTTCATTACCTCCTACATGGAAAAATAAACGTGTATTGTTGCATTTCGGTGCAGTTGATTGGCAGGCCGATGTGTGGGTAAATGGCATAAAAGTGGGGATGCACACTGGAGGATTCACCCCATTTGAGTTTGATATTACCGAAGCTTTGAAAAATGGAGAGAATACTCTCGAAGTGCGTGTGCTCGATGCCACCGATAAAGGGTGGCAACCACGAGGGAAACAAGTCATAGAACCCAGAGAAATATGGTACACGCCTGTGAGTGGTATATGGCAAACGGTGTGGCTTGAACCTGTTGCCGACACTTATATAACTAATTTGCGGATATTGCCTGATATTGATGCAAACACATTGACCATCGATATAGGGAAGTCGGAATGCGATCCCAATATCATCGCTGAGGTAAAAGTGCTTGATGGCGGGCAAATAGTGGCCTTAGGAAAAGGTATGAACAATCAGCCTATAGAAGTGCAAATGCCTGAAGATGTGAAGTTGTGGTCGCCAGACAATCCATTTTTATATAATGTGGAAATTTCTATAACGAAAAATGGGAAAGTACTCGATTCGGTAAAGAGTTATGCTGCGATGCGAAAGTATTCGATGGCAAAGGACAAGGATGGTATATTACGATTCCAACTCAACAATAAATTCTTGTTCCACTTCGGTATGCTTGACCAAGGGTGGTGGCCCGATGGGCTTTATACAGCACCGAGCCATGAAGCAATGGTTTATGACATTGACAAGCAGAAAGAGTGGGGGTATAATATGATACGTAAGCACATCAAGGTAGAACCGGCTACATGGTATGCCCATTGCGACCGTGTTGGCATGATAGTATGGCAGGATATGCCCAGTGGCGAGATGTGTTGCCCTTGGCAGAACAGGAATTATTTTGAAGGAGAGGAATTTGTGCGTTCGGCAGAATCTGAGGCTAATTATCGAAAGGAATGGAAAGAAATAATGGATTGTCTGTATTCTTATCCTTGTATTGGTGTTTGGATTCCGTTTAATGAGGCATGGGGGCAATTCAAGACTGTTGAGATATCTGAGTGGACAAAGCAGTATGATTCTTCAAGGCTCGTCAATTCGGCAAGTGGTGGGAATTTCTTTCATGTAGGTGACATTCTTGATTTACATAATTATCCACATCCTGAAATGTACTTGTTTGATTCTTACAGAGCTAATGTCCTTGGTGAATATGGTGGTATCGGTTATCCATTGAAAGGGCATTTGTGGGCTCCCGACCGTAACTGGGGGTATGTTCAATATAATTCAGTAAAAGAGGTAACCGATGAATATGTGAACTTCGGCAAGCAATTGTTGAAATTGATAAAACGGGGGTTTACTGGAGCCGTTTATACGCAAACGACCGATGTCGAGATTGAAGTTAACGGCATATTGACTTATGACAGGAAAGCGATTAAAATGGAAGAAGATCGTTTGAAAGAGATAAATATGCAAATAAGTCATTCGCTTGACTATTTGAATGAATAATTGGGGGATACAAGGCGAGTCAGAAATGGATTATTGAACACACAAACTGATAATAATGATTATGAAAATTAAATATATAGTTTATGGCATGGCATCGGTTGCATTAATGTCTTGTGTCAACACTGCCAATGAGGGGAGCGGAGTCACGATGTCGGGTCTTGACAGAGCTAAGTTTGAAACTGTGGTTGAAGGGAAGCCTACACATTTATATGTACTGTCGAATGGTCGGGGCATGGAAGTGTGCGTAACCAATTATGGCGGTCGCATAGTGTCGGTGATGGTGCCTGATAAGGATGGTCATCCAACTGATGTCGTGTTGGGACATGATTCGATTGCCGATTATATAAATATAGATGGAAATTTTGGTGCTTTGATAGGGCGTTATGGCAACCGCATAAATCAGGGTCGTTTTAAAATAGGAGAAGATGAGTATCAATTGCCTCGTAATAATTATGGGCATTGTCTGCATGGCGGACCGAAAGGTTTCCATAATTCGATGTGGGATGCCAATCAACCCAACGACAGTACATTGGAGTTGAGGTTGATGAGTCCTGACGGGGATGCAGGGTTCCCGGGAAATCTTGACGTAAAGGTCATATACAGCATTACGGCAGATAATGCTTTAAAATTAAGTTACACGGCAGAAACCGACAAACCGACAATAGTGAATCTAACCAATCATTCTTATTTCAATTTGAGCGGTGATGCTTCAACAAATGTATTGGATGAATATGTACAAGTGAATGCCGATGCGTTTACCACAATTGACAGTACATTCATGACCACGGGAGAAATTCGTAATGTTGACGGAACTCCGTTTGATTTTCGTGAACCAAAGCAGGTGGGGCAAGATATTGACACAAATGATGAACAATTGCATAACGGTCTCGGATATGACCATAACATGATACTGAATACAAATGGTGATTCAACTGTAGTTGCTGCCTCTATTTATGATCCGACATCGGGAATTGTAATGGAAGTATATACTACCGAGCCGGGAATACAATTTTATACCGGTAATTTCCTTGATGGAAAAGTGAAAGGTAAGAGAGGTGTGAATTATCCGCATCGTGGTGCTATATGTATGGAAACGCAGCACTTTCCTGATTCACCCAACAAGCCCAATTTCCCATCGGTGCGTTTAAATCCCGGGGAAACATATCATAGTTTATGTGTATATAAGTTTTCAACCAAATAGTAATGCATCATAATCTATAAAAGCAACAGTATATTTTTCAGGAAAGGAATTTTGTAGGTAATTCAGATCGAACATCAGGTCAATTTAGAAAAACAGTTTCTTAATTCTGCTGTCGGATGATTTGAGAAACGTTTCGGTCGGATTGGAAGATACCTATAAGGTGGTATTGAAATATGCAATCTGGCCGAAACGTATGTTGTTGTCTGTGGCTTAATCTATTTTCCGACCTTTTTATGGCATCTTGGGCGGGAATGTGGCCTTTTGTGAATTATCGGGTGCAATGTTTTGGTAATTTGAGCGATTTGTCGTATCTTTAGAAAAAATAAAACCGATGGCACGACTTAAAATTGGTGATGATTGGTGGACGGCACCTGCCGAAGATGACAATGGAAACCTTGTCATGGTTACAGGGCGTCGAGGTGTTGATTCTGTAATTGAGATGGGCCGTTTCAACGACCGTGTGGAGGTGACGTGGAAATACGGGTCCTCGGGTGGTGGCATGCCCGACAATGCTACGGCACGATTGATGGAGCAGGTGGATACAGCATTGAAGGATGAATTTAAACACGATGCCGTGGCTGTACTGACCGGCATTTATACCGGCTGTGGCGAGCGCAATTGGGTGTTTTACACGAGTAGCCTGCATTCGTTCCAGTATAGATTTAACCGTGCTCTTGAGTCTTTTGAAATGTTGCCGTTGACGATATATGTCGAGCATGACCCCGAATGGAATGAATATCGTGAAATGCGCAATCAGACTGAAATCATGGATGGAGAATGAATTTAGGAGATAAATGAAAAAATTCCAACACGCATGGAAATGTGAGTGTTGGAATTTTTTGTGAACCCCAATCAGGAGTTGATTGGGATAGATTTATAGAATTTTTGGAATGAGAAATTACATATTCATGCCACCGCAGCAGTGTATAACTTGTCCTGTAACATACGATGAAAGGTCACTGGCAAGAAATGTGGCAACATTGGCGACATCCTCGGGTGTACCGCCACGGCGTAATGGAATAGATGCTGCCCATTGTTTTTTGGTTTCTTCTGAAAGGACGTTGGTCATGTCGGTAATGATAAATCCCGGTGCTATGCAATTGGCACGAATACCCCGTGAGCCGAGTTCTTTGGCAATGCTCTTTGCAAGACCTATCAAACCGGCTTTTGAAGCTGAATAATTGCATTGTCCTGCATTGCCCGACACGCCAACTACCGACGACATGTTGATTATGCTTCCGCCACGTTGACGCATCATAATCGGCGAAACGGCATGGATAAAGTTGAATGCTGATTTCAAGTTGACTGTAAGTACTGCATCCCATTGGGTCTCGGTCATACGCATCATCAGCCCGTCTTTGGTTATGCCGGCATTATTTACGAGAATGTCGATATGACCGAAGTCGGCAAGGATTTGTTCTACCACTTTGTGGGTTTCTTCGAAACTCGCGGCATTGGATGCATACCCCTTGGCTTCTACACCAAGAGCTTTTATTTCGTCTTCGGTTTTTTTTCCGTTTTCATCGATTACAAGGTCGGTGAAAGCGATGTTTGCACCCTCAGATGCAAATTTCAGTGCTATGGCCTTGCCGATGCCACGTGCGGCACCGGTGATTATAGCCACTTTTCCTTCAAGTAATTTCATAATTTGATGTATAGATTTGAAAGTTTGTTTATATCATTTTACAACCATGAATGCACCGCATGAGTAGCCGCCGCCAAATACGGTAAGACCAAATTTTGTGCCTTTGGGATATTTGGCTACATTTTGTGCCAACACGAGTGCTGCGCTTGCTGAGCCTGTATTGCCCAACTCTTCGATATTGTTGATGAATCGGTCATCTGGCAGTTCGAGTTGGTGTGCTACATTGTTCACTATGCGTTTGTTGGCTTGGTGGCAGATGATATAGTCAAGGTCGCTTATTGTAATGCCCTGAGTTTTCACAACGTTGTCGAGAGCCGTAATCATATATTGACATGCACGCACAAATACATCCTTGCCGAAAGGCATTGTAATACCGTCTTCGCGCGGACGTAGGTGTACACCGTCAGGACCTTTTCCCACATTGCCCAATCCACAAGTATAAACACCGCAAATGGTCATATCGTTATCGGATATGCGTTCTTTTGAAATAAAGTATGCTACTGCGGCATCACCCCACAAGTGTCCGCATTTGGGGTCACTCTCGTTGCGGTAGTAGGTATTGTGTTCTGAGCATATAAGCAGAGCCTTTGTCGCTTTGCCCATTGCGAAATATCCTTCTATGATTTCAAGTCCGTTGACAAACGAGGAGCAGGCTGATGACACATATACTGCTTTTGCCCCGTCGATGTTATATTTTTGTTGTGTAATGTGAGCCAGTGTAGCTACTGTATCATATGGTGAATAGCAAGCAGATACAATTAAATCAACATCGGTTATGTCATATGGCAGGGATTTTAAAGCGTTTTCAATGGCTGCAAGTCCCATAGTGTCAGAGTTTTCGCCTTCACTGGTGATTGAGCGGGTAACGATACCTGTACGTTGTACAATCCAATCACTTGTTAGGCCGTTGACCTCAAGGAAGTGGTCGTTATGTACCCTTCCGGCAGGAATGTAATATCCAGTAGTGTTAATATACATAAAAATTATTGTTGGTTGTTACTTATCCCATTTAGGATGAAATCTTTCAAATATTCCCTCAGTTTTAATTTTTCAATGCCTAATTCGGCAAAATTGTCGCGAATGTAAGGCACATCAAGTCCTTGCAGTGACAGTATCATCACCATGGCTGTTTGTTCCACGTGTTTTATTTTGAAAACTCCTTGGCTCACTCCCTCATTAAGGATTTGCTTCAAAATGTTGGCTTCCATGTTTGTAGTGCTGCGGCGAGCACGATCCACTTTGCGGATGTCCATAAAAAAGCCTGCACGCAGCGAGCCGTTGCGTAATACAGCATCTTTGTAACATTCAAAGCGCACAAAGATGAAATCCATTAATTTTTGCACTACCGGCTCTGGCTTGTCGATGATTTGTGTTAGCTTGTCGATGATTTTGTCGCTCTCGGTTTTGACCACTGCATTATAGATGTCACGCTTGTTGCGAAAATAGGTGTAGATTGTACGTCGCCCTTTGTCGGAGGCTGTTGCGATGTCGTTCATTGTCGTATTTTCTATTCCTTTTTTTGCAAACAATTGACGCGCGATTTCTATAAGTTTTTCTCTTGTTTTCAAAGTTATTTACATCGTAGAAGTTGCACAAATCTTTATTTACCGTGCAAAAGTAGGTATTAATCTTCAACAATACAAATTATTGTAATGAATGTTTGCATGGATGGAATTGAGTGCCATGAATAAGGACATTTAGACAAGAATATAAAAATGGTGGAAAGGTAAATTATTTTGTGCCAAGTTGCTTTTGGTGTTGTATGTGGTGGGCAAATATGGTTGGCGGCTCGATGGCATACAAATGTATTGCAATGTCGTCGAGCCGCCACTATGTCGTCAAGCTAATGCCTTATGTGTGGAGACCTGTTTATATGATAATCTTTTTTACAATTTTGCCTACTACCACGATATATATGCCTCTTTCGAGATTAATGGTGGTGTGTGGAGCGTTGGCAATCGAAGTATTGACAAGTTGTCCTGAAACAGAATATATACGAATGTTTTTACCCTCGACACCATTTATATACAGGGTGCCATTGGCTGCATATATTGAGATTGCGTCGTTATGAATTTCAGCAATGTCGGTTGAACCACCTGCATCATTACTGCCGACAACGTATTCAATACTTATTTCTTTGGCATGCTCGGCCCATACAAAACGGAATCGCACGGTGATGGTTTCTCCTGCGGCAGCAGGGCAATCGGTGGGTGAAGCTGTTGCGTAAGATATCCCTTCTTCGATTGCAGTGGTAGTTGTCAGTCCTGCTGTGCCGAAGTAAACTTCTGGATTAACAAACCCATCTAAGGCATCTATGGCGTTTTCCGATAATTCGAACATTGCATCCAGTTGATTTGTCGCAGGATTATAAGTAATTGTATAGTAAATATTGGGCGTGAAATCTTCATCTATGTCTGCATTGACAATAGTACCGCTATATGTTGCTTGTGTCAGTTCGGGAGCTTCAGTAGTTGTGGCTTCCACACTCAATATGTTTTCGGCATAGTTGTTGGCGGCATCTTTTGCTTTTATATAGAAGGTATAGGCAGTTTCAGCCTCTAAATTTTCAATGACTATGGTTTGGTCGCTACCATCGGCTTGAACGTCTGTTGATGCGACAAGGGTCTGATATTCGGCATCAGAATAAACTTCGATCGTTGCATTACCCGAATTGTCGGTTACGGCTACGGTGAGTGTTACCGTATTGTATGTTGTGCCGGCGAGTTCTGCCTTTGTTAGTATTGGGGCTTCTTCATCTGATTCAGTTTCGACTGTGTAAAAATATATGTTGTCTATGAATACCGTGAATGGCCCGTTTGCATCGCCTTGTGCATCCAATTTCAATTGATATATATTCGATGCGTCCATTTCGGGATATGCTTCGGCAAGTGGAATGTCAAACGAGTTCCAAGTGCCTTGGTTAAGCGGGGTGCATGAGTATAAATTTTCTCCTCCCCATATCGGCGTGACGGAGAAGTTTGTAGCATCGTGCGAATATACGTCTATATGCAGATAATCCATGTCGGAAATGTCGAGCGTGCTACCAAATTCAAATCCCAAGTAATTGAAATTTTCAAGAAGGTAGGTCTTGTTTCCGTCAAGTTCTATTTCGGTGACTGTTGTCGTTTGTCCCCAACTGCCTATGTTATAAGAAGTGGCGGTCGCGTATGCATCGCTGTAGATGGAAATTACGTTTTCTGCCGTTTCTTGTGGAGTTGGGGCAGCTGTTGGAAGGCTTAAGGTTGTAACTTGAATGGAAACAGAAGTGGCACATATGTTACCATCGGAATCGGAAGCTGTTATGGTGAAATTGTAAGTTGTGGCCGGTGTAAGCCCCGTTACCGTTACATCGGTTGCCGTACCCGATGTTGCACCTCGTGTAATCGAAATGCCTTTTGTTTCATCTGCTATTGTGAAATTTACTCCTCCAGAATTGTCAGTGGCATAACAGTTGATAGTGGCTGAATAGTACGAAGCCGATACAAGGGATGCCGTAAGTCCTTCAGGAGCTTCTTCATCGTTGTCGGTTGAAGTACTGTAGAAATAAACGTTGTCGATCCATAATGTTTGTTCTCCCATTTCGGAGAATTTTAGTTGATATACTCCTGACAGGTCGAGCCCGTTGTTGGAATACGCTTCTGCAAGGTCGATGTCTATTTGTGTCCATTCGCCAGCCTTTACTGTGACGTTATAGGGTTGTTCTCCTTGTAATTGTGTTCGGCAAATAGGGGTGACATTGATCGTAAACTCGTTTTCGGAATAAAAATCGACATGCAGGTAGGTCATTGTGCTGGTATTGATGTCTGATGTGAATTCCCAACCGAAATAACCCGACAACGCCTCAAATTTATAAACATTGTCGGATGTGCCGTCAATTGTTTCTTCGGAATATATGGTATTATCGCCCCAGTCACCTTTATACCAACTGGTTGCCGGAGTATAAGCATCGCTATATATAGACAATACTTTATTTGCCGGATATTCGGGAGGGGTGGGAGCTGATGTTGTAGGTTGTGCCTGTACTGATAAAGCGATGCTTGTAAAAAGCATTGTAGCACAAATAGTTTTTGGTAAAATAAATGATTTCATTGTAGGTTTGTTTTTATGTTAAAGGTTTATTTAATGAATTTGCTGAAAAAATCACTGTTTACAAATATAGTGATGATATAGAGATGTTTTGTAACGTCTTTTTTTCATAAAAACTCACATACTATGCAACAAAAACTCAACATATCAGATGTATATCGGTAATATCCAGATTATTGAGTTGCAACATACTGCTTATCCAGGTTGCAATTTGTCGTGAAGGAACTGTCGGCTTGTATTGATAATCGGAAACTGTTTTTTAATTTTGCATCTTGAAAAGGGGTTAGGTTTATTTGTTATGCAAAACATTTATTTACGCCTGTTCATTACTTTTTTCAAAATAGGAGCATTTACCTTTGGCGGGGGCTGGGCTATGATTTCTCTCATTCAAAAAGAGGTGGTGGATAAGTTCAAATGGGTGTCTAAAGAAGATTTTGTGGACTTGCTTGCGATAGCACAGTCGTTGCCTGGCATACTTGCCGTTAACTTCTCGGTGGCCATAGGCGACAAGTTACGAGGTTTCAAGGGAAGCCTTGTGGCGGCACTTGGTACGATATTGCCTTCATTCATCATAATACTTGCAATTGCCATGTTTCTCACACCCGACATCATAAAAAACAACGAAACGCTTAACAGCATATTCAAGGGGATTCGTCCGGCTGTAGTGGCTCTGATTGTGGCACCGGTGTTGACCACGGCCAAGACGGCTAAAATCAATGCCAAGACAGTAGTGATACCTATTGCGGTGGCGTTGCTTATATTTTCAGGTATTCCTTATATTTCAAATCCCATAGTTTATATTATTCTTGGTGGCTTGGGTGGATATATTTATCATATATGGAAACTTGGCAAAGATTCAACAAAAAATGAAGTAAAATAAAAGGAGGAAAGCAATGCATATATATTTAAAGCTGATTTTTACATACCTGAAAATAGGGTTGTTCGGCTTTGGCGGTGGGTATGCCATGTTGTCGCTTATCCAGCAGGAGGTTGTACAGCGTCATGGGTGGATTTCGCTTACTGAATTTACCGACATAGTGGCCATTTCGCAAATGACCCCCGGCCCCATAGGCATTAACAGTGCCACGTATATAGGCTACACTGTTACCGGTGGTCAAATAATGGGTGCCGTGGCGGCGACTGCGGCGGTGGTTGTGCCTCCTTATATATTGATGCTTTATGCCAGCCATTTTATCCGACGGCATCAGAACAGCCCTATAATCAGAGGCGTTTTTGCCGGATTGCGCCCTGTAATGGTTGGTTTGATTGCTTCTGCGGCATTGTTGCTTATGAATAAGGAAAATTTCGGAGCAGAAATTGGCGACTGCATCAAGAGCATATTGATATGCATCATTACATTCTTTTTTGCATATTTTACCAAGGTACATCCTATATTATTGATTGTAATTGCCGGGGGTGTAGGATATTTCATATTTTAAGTGTATATGAATTACGACGAGACACTCGATTTTCTATATGGCAAGTTGCCAATGTTTCAACGGATAGGCGGGGCGGCCTACAAGGCGGGGCTTGACACAAGCATAAATCTTGCAGCACTGTTTGGCAATCCTCATAAGAGTTTTCGCTCAATACATGTGGCTGGAACTAACGGCAAAGGGTCGACATCACACTTACTCGCATCCGTATTGCAATTGTCGGGTTATAAAGTGGGATTGTACACGTCGCCGCATTTGGTGGATTTCAGGGAACGTATAAGGGTAAACGGTGATATGATAAGTCGCACTGCGGTTGTGGATTTTGTAAAGCGATACCAAGAAATGCACTATGATGGTGAGCCATCGTTTTTTGAACTTACCATGATTATGGCTTTTGACTACTTCAGAAAGGAACAGGTCGATGTGGCTGTGATTGAGGTGGGGCTTGGTGGGCGGCTTGACAGCACCAATATCATTTTGCCAATGCTTGGTGTGATAACCAACATTTCGTTTGACCATACGCAATTCCTTGGCAACACGTTGCCGCTCATTGCCGCCGAAAAAGCAGGTATCATCAAGCCGCACACACCGATTGTAATAGGAGAGGATACGCCGGAAATTCACAACGTGTTTTTGAAGAAGGCCCGGGATGTTGAGGCTCCTATAGTTTTTGCAGAGCGTGAACCATTTATAATTTCGGCACACCGTGAATGCGACCGGTGGATACTTGAAACTCGTGATTACGGCATCATAATCGATGAACTTTCGGGTGATTGTCAAGTGAAAAATGCAAACACTGTGCTGGCTGCCATCTCCGAACTTAGAAGACTTGGTCTGAAAATACATGACAGTGCCGTAGTGGACGGGTTTGCCGGGGTGTGTGAACTTACAGGGCTTAGGGGGCGTTGGATGGTGATTGGCAACCGCCCACGTATTGTGTGTGACACGGGGCATAATACAGGCGGGTGGAAATATATTGCCGAGCAGTTGCAGCACGAGCATTATCATAGGTTACACATTATCGTTGGATTTGTCAACGACAAAGATATTACACACTTACTTGACATGATGCCGTGCAATGCTGTCTATTATTTTACGCAGGCATCGGTGCCACGGGCTCTTGATAGCGGTCTGCTTGCCGAGATGGCTCATGCCAAGGGGCTTAAGGGCGACAACTATGCCACTGTAGAACAAGCTTATGGTGCAGCATTCGAAGCCGCGTCGCCCGATGATATGGTATTCATCGGCGGTAGCACATTTGTAGTTGCCGACTTCTTATCAAAATTTTAGCACCTCGTCGGGCCATGGGCATGGTTGGCCGGTGTATTTGAAAGACGGGCGTTGTGCATCGCGGTTACGCAAGTATTGTGACAGTTCATAAGCAAGGTTGCTTGCTATATTGGGATGCTGGTTGACAATGTCGTTCTGTTCGCCTATGTCGGTTGTTACATCATATAGTCTGATGCGTCCTGTTTCCCATGTATAGATGAGGTGATAATTGCCGTTCAAGATTGCAGAATATGCTCCATAGCCCTCTTCGGTGTTTTGTGTTTCACCCCACAAGTTGGGGAAATGCCATACAATAGGCCGATCATATGTGTTACCATCATGCAACATATTGGCAAAGCTTATGCCATCGATGGTTTGGTGTGTTTTGTATTGCTTGATTCCGGCCATGTCGAGAATAGTAGGGAAGAAGTCTTCAATCATTACACGCTGGTCGGTCATTGTAGCAGCTTTTGTTACATGTGGCCAATATACTATCATTGGCACTCTTACGCCTCCCATGAATGCCGATCCCTTACCGGCACGGGCAGGAAAATTTTGGTCACGGTTGGCCAACCCTTGCCTTACGTTGTTAAGTGCTTGACCTCCATTGTCAGACATGAATATGATTATGGTGTTTTGTGCCACTTCGGGTTGCGATTGCAAGAAGTCGAGCAGGTCACCGAGACTCTTGTCCATGCCTTCCACAAGTGCCGCATAGCGGGCTTCGTTTTCATTAAGCGAGTCTTGTAGCTGGGCATCGTATGTATTACGGTAATTTTTTACAAATCTGCAATCTTTGTCGTATGGAGAATGTACTGCATAATGTGACATGTACAGGAAGAATGGCTGCCCGTTTGCAATAGGTTTCTTCATAGCTTCTATTGCTTCTATTGTCAGTGCTTCGGTAAGGAATATATTTTGTCCATGATACTTTTCGAGCCCGTGGACTGCAAATTTGGGATTGTCGGCTCCGAAGTTTTTAGTACCCAGGTAGCTGCCGGGTGCGCCATTTGCCCCTCCGGCTATATTTAAATCAAATCCCATGGATGACGGGTCGGCACCCGGTGTGGTGCGTGCGCCAAAGTGTGCCTTGCCACAGTGTATGGTATAGTAGCCATTATCATGCAGCACTTGTGGCAAAGATGTTATGAGAGTTGCATTGCTCGTGTTGTGAGTCGATGTAGCAGTGTCTGGCTGTATTCCGTTATAATTCCATTTGGGAATGTCGAGCACATCGCTTTTGGCATCGGTTTGAGTATTATATTCGAGTGTCCAGTTGGTTACTCGATGCCGAGAAGCGTTCATGCCCGACAGCAAGCTGCACCGTGTAGGGGAGGACACGGCACAAGCGTATGCCTCAGTAAATTTGGTACCCATTAGAGCCAGCCGTTCCATGTTAGGAGTGTGGAAGCGGCGATTCAGTGGCATAGTGTCGTTGTAGAAAGGAACGGAAGTGTCCTGCCACCCCATATCATCGACAAGGAATAATACTATATTGGGCTGTTGTTGCTGTTGTGATTCTGGTTGCCGGCATCCGGTGATAAATGCCAACGGGACAAGGCTTATTGAAGAAAGAAATAATTTGTTGTATAGTTGCATAATGGTTTTTTACGGTTAGTCTGCAATGTCTTGCGTTGCAAAAATAAGAAATTTAAGTAAAAAAAGCGGTTTGCTGCCTGATAATGCATAACGAGAAATAGTTCTTAAGAAATTTCAGTATTTTTGTAGGCATATTTATTCTAAAATGGAAGAATCAGAATATTTGAATAAAATTATTTGTGGTGATTGTTTGACAGTTATGAAACAATTACCAGACAAATGTGTAGATTTGGTCATTACTTCTCCCCCATATAATTTAAAAAATTCTACTGGCAATGGGATGAAAGATGGAAGAGGCGGAAAATGGTCTAATGCTGCGCTTATCAAAGGATATGCTACCTATGATGACAATATGCCGTATGATGAGTATTGTCGATGGCAAAGAGATTGTTTAAATGAAATGATGCGACTTCTAAAAGAAGACGGAGCTGTATTTTATAATCATAAATGGAGAGTTCAAGATGGATTAATTCAGGACCGTAGAGAAATAATCTCTGATTTTCCGGTAAGGCAAATTATTATATGGAAACGAAAGGGTGGTATTAATTTCAATGCTGGATATTTTCTTCCGACGTACGAAGTGATATATCTCATTGCTAAAAAAAAGTTTAAATTGGTTTCTAAAGCCAATAGGTATGGCGATGTGTGGGAGTTTATGCAAGAACAAAAGAATGCACATCCAGCTCCATTTCCGGTTGCTTTAATTGATAGAATTGTCAGTTCTACAAATGCAAAGGTTATTTTGGATCCTTTTATGGGCAGTGGAACAACTGCAGTAGTTGCACAAGGTTTAAAGAGAAATTTTATAGGTATAGAACTAAGCAAAGAATATTGTGAGATGGCTGAAAAACGTTTGGAAAGAAATAAAATTTATCCGGAAGTAGCAAAGTTTCACCAATCAACTTTATTTTGATATGGAAACTTTTTTAAGATTGATCACAAAGGAAGAACTCATTGCGAAATTTAAGGAAATAGAAACAATGGGTTGGATTAAAAATTATCGTAGAGGAAATGACGGTGCAGTCGGTAATGTCTTAGAAGATTTATTGGGGATACCAGAGAATAATCTTCCGATTCCGAATGCCGCCGAATGGGAATTAAAAGCCCAACGGTCAAATTCATCGTCTTTGTTAACATTATGTCATATGGAGCCTTCCCCTCGTGCCGTTAAGATTGTATCTAATGTATTATTGCCTAGATATGGTTGGAAACATCAAAAGGCAGGAATTAAATATCCAGATACTGAAATGTCGTTTAGGGCAACACTTAACGGGTTGACATACACTGACAGGGGATTTAAAGTAAATGTAAACAGAGAAGAAAAAAGAATTGAAATCGTCTTTAATAGTAGGGAATGTGATGACAGGCATTGCGAATGGTTGAACTCTGTAAATGAAAGGGTTGGACTAGGAGATTTAATAGTACGTCCTTATTGGGGATTCTCCGATTTGTTTTCTAAAGTAGGGACAAAGTTGATTAATTGCTTTTATGTTCAGGCAGATGTAAAAAAGGAGAATGGAAATGAATATTTTCATTACAACAAAGTTTTGATGCTTAAAAATGTCAATGTTGAAAAATTTGTCGATTGTGTGGAGAATGGCATAATATATGTTGACTTTGATGCACGCACGGGGCATAATCACGGAACAAAGTTTAGAATTCGGTATGGTGATGTTCCTCTCTTGTACGATTCAGTAACCAAAATCATTTAGGTTTGTGATTATTTATTTGTTATAATTAAACCTGCATCGAGCATTATTCTTTAACATAAATGGTTAAGGAATGTGGGTTTGCAATTGTATTTGTACAAGATACAATGTTTTTAGCTTTTATTTAACTATCTTTATTGTTAATTTTGCTCACATATTAATGGGGCGTTAAATAAAGATGAAAAGATTTATAGTTGTGTCGGCAACGGTCGGTATTTTAGCCATATTGATGTGTTGCGGCGGCGACAAGGGTCAGGGCGGCAAAGTGCAGGACAGCTTTGCTGCGAGAGGTTCTGTTGCCGATACAGTTGTGTTGCACAGGTTAAAGGTACGTCCTGTGGGAAGTTATTCACGTATATTCAACGATGTTAATGCCGAACATCTTTCCGAAGCTCGAAAAATAGGTATAAGCCCCATAGCATCGCTATATGATGCATATAATCTGCGAGTGCCAATCTTGAGAATAGAAACATGCAGTGACTTTTATATCGACCGGCTTACGCATTCATTGCCTTACCTTGTGCCGCAGGCAACGAGGTTGTTGCATGATATTGGTCGCTCATTCAGCGACTCGGTAATGGCTCGTGGCGGAAAGAAATATAAGATAAAAGTTACAAGTGTGACGCGCACCGACCATACAGTGGCAATGTTGCAACGTGGCGGCAATGTAAATGCCACCAGTGAGTCGGCTCACCGATATGGAACGACTTTTGATATAAGTTATGTGAGATTTGTGTGCTGTGATTCTTCTTATATGGTTGCTCCGCAGGATTTACGCGGCATTCTGGCTGAGGTGCTTGCCGACTATCGTAACAAGGGGCGATGCCTTGTGAAATATGAAGTGAAACAGGGATGTTTTCATATAACTGCTACTGAAAAGGAGGTATTATGAATGCAAAAAAAATAATTAAAAAGACACTGAAGATACTTGCTTGCACTATTGGTGTGCTTGTGGTCTTGGTCGCTGTGGCTTTGTGGGCAGTGGTGTGGATAATTTCGCCGGAAAATCTTACACGGTATGCAGAACAGGCTGCTAATGAATATCTGAATGCAAAAGTCGAGATTGGTAGATTGGAACTTACTGCTTATTCTACTTTCCCGATTTTGCATATCGACATCGACAGTCTTTCGATAGAGTCGGGAAGTTTCGATTCTGCGCAAGGGATCGACTTATCGGCATTGCCTGCAAATGCATCGCAATTGGCATCGCTGACTAAGTTGCATTTTAGCCTTAATTTGGCTGAAGCGATGGTGGGTCGCGTAGATGTGAAAGATCTGTCGGTTACCGATCTCAATGTAAATATAGTGGAAGCAACACCTGTTATAAACAATTATACAATAGTGCCTTTAGACGATGTTGAGGAGGATACGACCGTTGCTGATACTTCATTGATGGAATTGCCGTGGATGCGATGCAAGCAGATTCGACTTGAGGGAACTACCCGACTGTCTTATTATTCTGCCATCGACACGATGTCGGCAACTGTGGAACTTAGCGAAGCATCGATTATGGCAACCGGGCGTGACAAATATGTTTTCAGACTTGCAGGAATGGCTGATTTCTCGGCAGGAGGCAGGCCTGTAGTGACAGAATTGCCATTCAGTATCAATACAGATATAGGATGGAACTACCGTAGGATGATGGATATTAAACTTACGGATTTGAGAGCTGCTTTGTTGGATATTCCAATAAGTGGCAATGTCACTCTACTTGCCGAGGGTGTCAACCCTATACTACATGATTTCGATATTAAGATAGATTCTGTACGTTTCTCATCAATTTTGCCGCAGTTGCCCGAGGAATATAGGTACATGTTCAACAGGGTGCAGAGCAATTTGATGGCATCAATCGAGGCGGGGCTTAATGAGCCTTATGAATTGACGAGTGACAGGTTGCCATCGATGTCAGCACGGCTTATCATTCCAGATTCCTATTGGCAGAGTGTTGGTGGACGCGGACGTATCGACCGTCTTGCTCTTGATGCCCAAATGGAGCTTGATGGAAATAAGCCAAATTCAAGTGTTGTAACACTTAATGACTTAGTGATTAATGGTGCTGCCGTGAAATTGCAACTTTCAGGACGTGCTACTAACCTTTTTGCCGATCCTTGTGTAACGGCTACGCTTAACGGAAATACCGATTTGGGAATAATTATGAGCATGGTCAATGTGCCGCTTGATTTTACGGTAACGGGTGAGGCTGAGGTCAATGCTTCAGTGGATATGGCCATGAGCGACCTGAGCAAAGAGAATCTACATAAGGTGAAATTAGCCGGCAGCCTTGGTTTGCGTAACTTGAAATATGACAATGTACTTGACACAATAAGTGTGTCATTTAACCAAGCTATCGTGTCGTTTGGAAATCAAGAAACATATGTGCGTCGTGACTCGACGACGGGCGATGATTTATTAAAAGTGACAGTGAATATAGATACACTCGATGCAAATATTCCTGGTATCGATGTGTCGCTTAAGAATCTGCATATTGGAGCCGGTGTTGTTGGTGCATGGCAGGCCTCTCAAGATTCGACACAGGTGATACCGATGGGGTTGAATGTTACTGCCGGCAGGTTGCGAATGAAGCAAGCCGATGGTACATTTCTTGCTTCCCGAGGATTGTCGTGTACGGGTACGGTATCGCGTTTCCGCAACATGAGCCGTATGCCAGTATTCTATCTCGGTTTGGGGCTTGACACGCTTTTTTATCGGGATAATTCACAATTCGTATATCTGAAAGACAGTAAAATCGATCTTGTTGCCAGTCGCAGGGTTAACATGCGGCGTTTGAATCGTACACGACGATTGATCGACACATTGCGTGTCGCGCATCCCGACTGGAGTAATGATTCACTGCTTGCTGTGGTACGTGAAATACAGCAAAAGCAACAGGCCGAACGCCGTTCTCGTCATGCTGAGCGGAATGTTTCGCAATTTGACGATAGTGAAGTGATGGATTTGTCGGTTGACAGTGGATTTGCTCGCTTGCTTGCACAGTGGCAATTGAATGGGCGCATAAAGAGCAATACAGGTGCAATGTACACTCCGTATTTCCCATTGCGGAACCGTATCACCGATGTGGATATAAAATTCAATACCGACAGTCTGACAGTAGAGAATTTCAATTACCATGTCGGCAATAGCAATTTCAGTATGAAGGGGAAATTGAAAAATATTCGTTCGACTATGCTTGGACGCACACGCAACCCTCTTGATATTTCTATGATTGTCAAGGCTGATTCTATTGATGTCAACCAATTGGTGAAAGCGGCTACTGACGGCATGATATATTCTGATGGAGAGGTGGGACTCAATGCACTGCCCAATGACAGTGAAACCATAGATATTGATCAGATGCAGCAGCAAGTATATGATTTGCAGGATGACGACACTACGATGTCGGCATTTGTTGTGCCACGCAACATTGAAGCCAAAATTGCCGTGCGGAGTAATAATATAACGTTTGCAGATATGAATTTCAATGAGTTTAATGGCAATCTGTTCATACATGACGGTGTGATAAACTTGAATGAACTTTCTGCGACTTCCGACATTGGTTCGGCGCAATTCAATGCAATGTATGCTTCGACCGACAAGCGTAATATAAAATTTGGCATGGATCTCGGTTTGAAGAAGATAAAGGTTAAGGAATTCTTAAACATGATTCCGGCGATTGATTCGGTTATGCCGTTGTTGCGATCGGTTGATGGAATTATAGATGCCGATTTGGCTGCTACAGCCAACTTGGACTCGGTTATGGATATCGACATTCCATCGTTGCGCGCGGCATTGAAATTGCATGGTGACAGCCTTGTGTTTATGGATGCTGAAACATTTAATA
This sequence comes from uncultured Muribaculaceae bacterium, assembly GCA_964395975.1. Classification (GTDB taxonomy): domain Bacteria; phylum Bacteroidota; class Bacteroidia; order Bacteroidales; family Muribaculaceae; genus Avimuribaculum. Next base: position 54,547 of record CAYNBZ010000002.1, read on the forward strand.
AAATTGCAAAGATGCTCAGATTCAAGAACAGGGAACGCAACATGATTGACCAAATGACGGTGGAGATGCTTGTTGAGAACTCGCAAATGATGTTGTATCCTTTCATGTTTGATGTGGATCGTTATCGTCTTGGCGTACTTGGTTACAACGACTTGAACCTGAATTTCCGTTACCACATATCAGTGCTTAAGTCCCCAATTCCATTTAAGTTTGGCATAAATATTTATGGTAATCCCGATGATATGCATTTTCGTTTTGGCGGAGCCAAGTATAAGGAAGATGACCTGAAAGCACAAATGGTGGAAATTGTCGATACCACGCGTATCAACCTGCGAGAGCAGATAAATTCGGCATTACGCCGTGGGGCAGATGCTGCTTTGCGGTCTGAACTTCGGGTGAATGGTCGCCGACCTGATATGCGCAATATGGTGGACGATGCCGAGAAAGATGAACTGACACCGGCCGACAGTGTGCAGTTGATGCAGGAGGGATTGATTGAACGCCAAGATGTGGCATTGCCTCTCGACGATGTATCCTCTGATGATACCGACGACGGTGGCAGGGAAAACGGTGATGATACATCTCATACGCAATCTGCCATTAAGCCTGATGATGATTGATGCTATGAAATCAATCATCATACCATTGTTGTAACTGCAATTCCAGTCATGTTCAAATTGCAGAACGATATAGAACAAGGGGGGAAGTGCGTATAAATTTTATCATTATTGTAGTAAAACAAGCATTGATTCAGAAACGATTTATGCGGTTAAATAATTGCATAAATTTGTGAAATTTAAAAAAGAAAAATGCGGTTGATATGGGGATCTAAAATATTTACGCTAATTTAGCGTAATATTTATTGGTGATGGCATCGGAAGATATGTTCAATGATGAGGTTTTTATGGCACGTTTGCATGATGTGGCAACGTGTCGTGAGGCTTTTACCGAAATCATTAATCATTTCAGCCGTCCATTGTATTGGCAGATACGCCGTATGGTGATTGACCATGATGTTACCAACGATCTGTTACAAAATACCTTTATAAAGGCATGGGGCAGTATTGACCATTTCAGGGGAGATGCTAAACTATCGACATGGCTTTACAAGATTGCCATCAATGAAACTCTGACATATATAGCTCGTGAAAAGGCTCGAAACCAAGTGTCAATAGACAATAGTGAAGAAGCTTTTCTTGTCAACAATCTTGAAGCCGATTGCTATTTTGACGGAAATGAACTGCAATTGAAATTTCAGCGCGCTATAAGCATGTTGCCTGAGAAACAACGGCTTGTATTTAACATGCGATACTTCGATGAAATGCGATATGAGCAAATGAGTGAAATACTTGGAACCTCGGTAGGAGCGTTGAAATCTTCCTACCATCACGCATTGAAGAAAATTGAGCAATTTTTCTCGAATTACGATTAAACTTTCTCCAATTTTAACAGTCATATAATCGCAATGAATAAAGAAACTAAGGACATATTGACCAAGATTGGCAAAGATGCAGGGTTTCGAGTGCCTGAGGATTATTTCGACACTTTTGCCGAAAAGATTGTTAAGGACTTGCCTGAGCCGGAAATAACGCCTATCATACAGCCGACGCGTTGGCAACGGGTAAGGCCGTTTGTGTATATGGCTGCTATGTTTGTTGGTATATGGCTGATGATGAAAATTTTTGACGGCTTCGGACGACAAGAGCCGGTAATGTACAATCCTGATATATTGGCGGGTTTCGAAAACGAGACAAATATCGAATACCTGTTAATGAGGGGAGACATTTCGGAATATGACATCTTGATTTACGGTGACAGGAACGCTGATACGGCATTGGTCGATGTCGGTGCGGCAACAGAAGTTTCCTTAGATGAAGGTGTGACAGAGGAATAAAGAATCTTACACATAAAGAAAGCTATATGAACCGCAGCATCTTTTCTTTGATTATTGCTTTTGTAGTGTTGCCCTTTGTTTCGGTGTTTGCTGAAGAATCGGGCGATACAATCAAAAATAACGACAGCCGTAGCAAATGGCTTAACGATGTAAAGGACTATAAGTATCAAATGCTTGAACGCGAGGCTCAAATGACCAAAGAGCAGGCTGAACAGTTTTTTCCTTTATATCAAGAAATGGAACAAATGGTGTTTTCGGCTAATCTTGAAGCCCGCCAAATGGAAACAGAAGTGTCATATAATTTCGAAAATGCCACTGATGAGAATTTCAGACGTGCGGCAGAGGCATTGTCAAGTGTTAAGGTTCGTGAGGCAGAAATCGAGCAGGAGTATTTCCCAAAATTTGCCAAAATATTGTCGGACAAACAATTGTTTTTACTAAAACGAGCCGAAACGCATTTCGCAACTGATATGTTAAGGCATTACAACCGCAGTAAGGAATTAAATTCGCAATAATTTCTCTAAGCTTCAAATTTATAACACTTAACTAACTTTTTCTATAAACTACTTTCCTCTGTTTGATTACATCTCCCGGCATTAGTGAACGATGCAAGGGAGTGTATCGTTTTTTAGGGGGGTATATTATGAAAAAATCAGTAATCAACTACATTGTGGCTTTCTGTTGGCACCGATTATGTCATTAACAATAATGACAGCTGCTAATAGCCGAAAAGAGGACGCGGAACTTCCAAGACACCCGTAATCGGTGTCAAGGAACGCAACACGGGCAAAGTCAATGCCGTTGTCGCCAACTACAACGAGGAAGGCAAGCAGTTGAGCGGCAGGCAGCTCTTCAACGTGCTTAAAAAGGTCTGTAAACCGGACATCACGGTAATAACAGACCAATTTTGGGTTATTATATATTGGATAAGGAAAATGATTGTAACTTTGTACGGTTGAAGGTAGACCATACCATCGCTTTCTCACTCGGGGACGGCATCCACACCAACGTGGTAGAGAGCTTTTGGGCTGAGCTGAGGCGTGTTACCTTGCTATTGAAAAATGGTTAGAGTATTCAAAGCCGTATGCAACAGATTATTGCTCATTCAGCCGATAATATTCTTACTATTAAATGACTGGTTTTATGGAGCGTAAACGAAAGTATGTAGCTTTGTGGATTGCCGTTGTAATAGCGGTAGTGGTGGCTTTCTTCAATAAAAAAGGGGAACTTGCTTATCACACCGACTCTGGTGTAGTGTGGACAACCACCTACAATGTAACGTATGAGTCCGAACGAGAGCTTGGCGATTCTATTATTGTTGTCACTCAGTGTATTGACAAGAGTGCATCGATGTATAATCGGCATTCAGTGTTGAGCCGTATTAATGATAATAGCATAACTGAGGTAGATCCTATTATAGAAAAATTGTTGCTTAGATCAATTGAAATCAATGGTGAAACTGGTGGGGCATTTGATCCAACTGTTGCTCCACTGATGCATTTATGGAAGCTAAAGTCCGACAGTGCGGTATTGCCAACTGAGGTGGCTATCGACAGTGTAATGAGGTATGTTGGTGTCGATAAGGTGGCTTTGGTTGATGGGAATATCAAGAAAGTCGATCACCGTGTGCAGCTTGATTTTAATGCCATTGCCAAAGGGCTTGGGTGTGATGAAGTGGCTCTGATGCTCGACCGCAACGGAGTGAAGAATTACCTTGTGGAGATAGGAGGAGAAATTGTGGCTCGAGGTGTGAACAAGCGTGGCAAGCCATGGCTTGTGTCTATAGACATGCCTGTTGAGAATGGCGACACAGTGTTGCATTCCTCGGCTATGGTAGTGCAATTAAGTAGCGGGGCGATAGCCACATCGGGAAATTATCGTAACTACAAAGTGATTGACGGGCAGAAAGTGGCACATATCATCGACCCTAATACAGGTCGGTCTGCATTAAGCAACCTATTAAGTGTGACAGTCATCGCAGACGATTGCATGAATGCCGATGCCTATGCCACGGCTTTGATGGTGATGGGGATGGAACGAGCGCAAGAATTTGCCATGTTGCATGACAATCTTGCCATAATACTTATATATGCCACGCACGATGGCGCAATACGAGTATGGCGCAGTCCTACTGTTGCCGATTATGAATTGTAGGCGTGGAATCTTGTGACATAGCAACATGACTGCCAAGGTTTACGTATGGCAATCTGCTATGCGAGTAAAGTGTAGGCAGAAAGGACCGATTATGATTTTTTACAAAGTCGTATCAGACTTGTAACACCGTTGTTATTTTAGAGCGGAAGCATTGGCATAACTTTGCCATGCGATATAAAGGAAGCAACTGTTACATTATATGAATAAACAAATCGTCTTGTCTTTCGCTCTGTTATATTGTTTGCCCGGTGCTATTTTTGCCCAGCGCATCAAGGGGAGCGACACGGTGTTGCCACTTACACAAACTTTATCGGAAATCTACATGAATGAGCATCCTGAGGCAACAATCACTGTCACAGGCGGTGGCAGCGGTGTGGGTATTTCGGCATTGCTTGATGGTACGACCGATATTGCAATGGCCTCGAGAAAAATCAAGTTCAGTGAAAAAATGAAACTCAAGCAATCGCACCATGAGCCGTGTGAGGTGATAGTGGCGTATGATGCCTTGGCTGTTATCGTCAATCCCGAAAATCCTGTTACCCAACTTACACGCGAACAACTTGAAGCAATTTTCCGTGGAAAAATAACCAATTGGAAAGAGGTTGGAGGTGAGGATGCCAAGATCATTGTTTATTCACGGGAAACTTCGTCGGGTACATACGAGTTTTTTAAAGAGAGTGTTTTGCATAACAAGAATTACAAAAGCAGTGTGTTGTCTATGCCTGCCACGGGTGCTATAATCCAATCTGTAAGCCAAACACGTGGTGCTATAGGTTACGTTGGACTTGCTTATCTTAATTCAATGGTAAAGGCTATTTCAGTGTCATACGATAGCGGCAAGAATTATGTTTATCCTTCAGTCGAGAGTGCGGTGAACAAAGAATATCCGGTTGTGCGTCCTCTGTATTATTACTATGATAAGTCTAACGAGGTTGCAGTGATGCCGTTTATACGCTACATAGAGTCGGCTGAAGGGCAGGCCGAAACGTTGAAATTGGGATTTATTCCACGATGACTCATTTATTTTTGATGATTATGAAAAAATGGATTGATATAATAGCGAAGAAGATTTTTACTGTAAGCGGTTTCGTTACCAGTGTCGCGATTGTGTTGATTATTGCTTTCCTCTTTGCCGAAGCTGTTGGACTGTTCAGTCAACCTGTGATAGAAGATGGGTATGTGCTTGCATTGAACAAGCAAAACAACGTAAAGAATCTTAGTGCACTTGATATCAAAAACATTTTCGATGAGGAGATTTCCAATTGGAAAGAAGTCGGGGGTGATGATTTACCAATTATTGTGTTTCGACTTGAAGATCTGGATAAGATATATACTGAGGCAGAACTCGGTGATGAGTATCAGTATGCCGGTGACAAAATTGTGGAGCAGGTAGATGCGAATCAAGGTATGGTTGCCTTTGTGCCGGAAGTGCTTGTCGAAGGAGAAACGGGTCTTAACTACATCAAAGGTAGCACGATTCCGGTGAAAGATGTGTTGCTTGGAGCCGAATGGTTTCCAACGGCAACACCGTCACCCATTTTCGGTATCTTACCGCTAATCGGTGGTACTATATGGGTGAGTTTCTTTGCTATTTTATTTGCATTGCCGTTTGGATTGGCAGTATCGATTTTCCTTGCAGAGGTTGCAAATCCTCGTGTGAGCAAGGTACTCAAGCCGATGATAGAATTGCTTAATGGCATACCATCGGTGGTGTATGGATTCTTCGGCCTTGCTGTGATTGTGCCACTGTTGCAACGTGTGTTCAACTTGCCTGTGGGCGAATCAGGGCTTGCTGGCAGCATCGTGCTTGCTATAATGGCATTGCCTACCATTATAACCGTGGCTGAGGATGCCATGCGTAGTTGTCCATGCTCAATGCGTGAGGCAAGTCTTGCACTCGGTGCCACAAAATGGCAAACGATATACAAGGTGATCATCCCATATTCTGTTTCGGGTATCACTTCAGGTGTAGTGCTTGGCATAGGGCGTGCCATAGGCGAAACGATGGCGGTGTTGATGGTAACGGGTAATGCCGCCGTAATACCGACAAGCATACTCGAACCGTTGCGTACCATACCGGCAACTATTGCAGCCGAACTTGGTGAGGCTCCTGCTGGCGGTGCGCACTATCAGGCATTATTCTTATTGGGCGTTATATTATTCTTCATCACATTGTTCATCAATTCTTGTGTTGAAGTGGTTTCGGCTCGCAACCGTTTAAAAAGATAAATGATTATGGCAATAGAAACAAATCAATCATACAACCGTCGCAAGCACGGTATTCAGAGTTTTGCTTTCGGTGTTTTCAGAATGCTGAGTTATAGCGTAGCTGTAATTCTTTTCCTGATACTTGGATTTATTATCATTAAAGGTATAGGTGTGATTAATTGGGATTTCCTTACCCAACCACCAACAGATGGCATGACTAAGGGCGGTATCATGCCTGCCATTTTGGGTACGTTTTGGCTCATGGTTGGCAGTGCGGTGTTTGCTTTTCCTGTGGGAGTGATGAGTGGCATTTACATGAACGAATATGCGCCGCAGGGCAAGTTAGTGGCTTTTATCCGGACCATGACAAATAACCTTGCAGGTATTCCATCGATTGTGATCGGATTATTTGGTATGGCATTCTTTGTCAATTATATGGGATTTGGTGACAGCATCCTCGCTGGGTCGCTCACTCTAGGATTGCTGGCATTGCCTATTGTCATACGCACCACTGAAGAAGCCTTTAAGGATATTCCTAACAGTTATAGAGAAGGCAGCCTTGCGTTAGGAGCGACTAAAGCCCAGACCATTTGGCATGTATTGCTTCCAATGGCTGTGCCGCGTGTTATTACCGGCCTCATTTTGTCGCTTGGACGTGTGTCGGGAGAAACGGCACCGATACTTTTCACTTGCGCTGCATACTTCTTGCCACGGCTGCCGGAAGATATTCTCGACCAGTGTATGGCACTCCCATATCATTTGTATGTCGTGGCCACCAGTGGTACCGATATAGAGGCTCAAATGCCAATTGCTTATGGTACGGCATTTGTCTTAATAATGATTGTTCTCGTGATGAATCTGCTTGCCAATGGCATACGCAAACACTTTGAAAATAAATTGAAATCGAAATAACGGCAATGAATAAAATCGAAGCTAAAAACGTTGACTTTTATTATGGTGATTTTCATGCATTGAAAGGCATCAATATCACTATACCCAACAATCAGGTTGTGGCTTTCATCGGTCCATCGGGATGTGGCAAATCTACGTTCCTGCGCCTTTTTAACCGGATGAACGACCTTATTCCGGGGACTCGTCTTACAGGTGAAATATTGATAGATGGGCAAAACATATATGACAAGTCTGTTGATGTGGATAGCTTGCGCAAGAATGTAGGAATGGTGTTTCAGCGACCCAATCCGTTTCCCAAGAGTATTTTTGAGAATGTTGCATACGGCTTACGTGTCAATGGCATAAAAGACAAGGAATTTATCTCAAGCCGAGTGGAAACTGCTTTGAAGGGAGCTGCATTATGGAACGAGGTCAAGGACAAGCTTAAAGAGTCGGCCTATGCATTGTCGGGAGGACAGCAGCAACGTTTGTGCATAGCTCGGGCAATGGCGGTAGAGCCATCGGTTTTGCTTATGGATGAACCGGCTTCAGCACTTGACCCGATTTCGACTTCCAAAATCGAGGAGTTGATATGTGAGCTTAGTGAACAGACCACTGTGATTATTGTTACCCACAGCATGCAGCAAGCAGCCCGTGTAAGCAACAAAACGGCATTCTTCTATCTTGGTGAAATGGTAGAATATGACAACACCAAAAAGATATTCACCCATCCTTCGAAAGAGGCTACACAAAACTATATTACCGGACGTTTCGGTTAAAATGTTGAAATTGTTTTAATTATTCTTTTTCTCTTATATACAAGGATTATGGTAAAATTTGTAGAAAACGAACTTCAAGCCATAAGAGACGAGGTGAACGAGATGTGGAAACTTGTCTATCAGCAATTGGATGATGCATGTAAAGCCGTGCTTAATGTTGACTATGACCTTGTTGACAAGGTAGTAGTGCGCGAACGCCGTGTAAATGCTTTCGAACTTAAAATAGATGGCGATATTGAAGATTTCATAGCTCTTTATAATCCGGTTGCAGTAGATTTGCGTTTTTCGCTTGCGATGCTCAAGATAAATAACAACCTTGAGCGTATTGGCGACTATGCCGATAGCATTGCTCGCCTTGTGATACGTACGGAATTGCGAGAAGAGCATAAGCAGCTTTTTACCGAACTGAAATTACAGGAAACGTTCGATGCCGTACTTAAAATGTTGCGTACCACTTATGATGCATTGCAAAATCAAGATATAAGTATGGCAAAGTCGGTGTTTGAAGAGGACGATATGCTTGATGTCCTCAATCGTGAGGCTATAGATGTCCTTGCCGATTATGTACGTCAGCATCCCGACAGCGTAAAATTGTGTCTTGAATTGGCTGCGGTATTCCGCAAACTTGAACGTGCCGGCGACCATATTAACAACTTGTCTGAAGAAACTGTGTTTTACATTGATGCCGAAGTCTTGAAACATCGTAAGAACAAAATAGATAACGGTGAGAAGAGTAATGCTAATGTAGAATAAAAGAAAGTCCCTGTTCATATTAAATGCAAGACCGGAGTGGCATGTGTATTGTCGCCCGGTCGCTTTTTTTTGTGTTGGTAAAATAAATTGGGTAGGAGTGCGTTTATATTTTGACATAGAATTGGTATTTTGAAAGCGATTGTCCGTTACATATCGGTAGGATTGTTTATCGCGTTGTTACTTTTTGGCTCATCTTGTAGCACCAAGAAGAACACGAGTATGTCTCGTTTTTGGCAGTCTTTTACCACTCGTTATAATGTGTATTTCAATGGCTCGGAACATTATAATGAGCAACTGAAAGAGATGGAAACCAATTACGAAGACGATTACACCAAATTGGTGTATATACATCCGGCAGAGGCAAGGCAGCATCCTTCGAGCCCACAACCGTCTGCCGACTTCAATAGGACTATAGAGAAGATGCAGAAGGCCATCCGACTTCATTCGATAAAAAAGAAACCCAAGAAGAAAAGTGGCAAAGGACGTGATAAGGAGTACAGGGAGTGGATGAAACGTGAGGAGTATAATCCTTTCTTGCACAACGCATGGCTCATGATGGGTCGTGCGCAATACATGAATGGCGATTTCATGACTGCGGCTGCCACTTTCCATTATATAACGGGACATTTCAAGTGGTTACCTGATGTCGTGACAGAGTCCAAGTTGTGGGAAACGCAGTGTTATAATGCCCTTGAATGGACGACCGAGGCCGAGAATATTATTTCGCGCGTTAAAGAATCCGACCTTACAAATGGAAAGTTGAGAGGATTGTATAATTTGGCGATGGCCAATTACCAAATAAAGGTCGACAGTTCGGCTCTTGCCATCCCATATCTTGCCAAGGCTATTGATTATTATGGTGGTGCGCAAAAGGTGAGGCTAAGATTTCTATATGGACAGTTGTGTGCCGAAAATGGTAGGTCGGGTGATGCCTATCTTGCCTTTAAAAAAGTGAGCGGTGCCAATAGTGTCACTTATCGTACCAAGTTCAATGCAAGAATCAAGCAAAGTGAAGTGTACATGGGGCGTGACATTGAAAAAGAAGTTAAATCGTTACGCTCGATGGTGAAGTATGATAGGAATAAGGATTACTTGGATCAAATCTACTATGCCATAGGAAACCTCTACCTGTCGAGGAACGATACTGCAAATGCTATTGAGAATTATGTGCTTGCGGCCGAAAAAAGTACTCGCAACGGAATAGAGAAAGCAATAAGCCAGCTCACGTTAGGTGCAATATATTTCAAGCAGGGTCACTACGATCTTGCGCAGCCGTGTTATGCTGAAGCTGTTCCCATAATAGGTGAAGATTATGAAGGATATAAGGAGCTGAAAAAACGGTCGGATGTACTTGACGAATTAGCTGTGTATGCACAGAATGTCGAGTTACAAGATTCATTGTTGCGATTATCTGAAATGACTCCCGACGAGCAGAAGGCTGTTGCTGAGAAGATTATCGCTGAACTGAAAAAACGGGAAGAGGAAGAAGCTGAGGCGGCACGACGCGAAGAATACCTTGCCCAATTGTCAGCACAGGGTTCGTTGCTGGGCAATAATGCAAGTAATGCTCCTTCGTCATTTACTTTAAATAGCGACGACTCATGGTATTTTTATAATACTACTACGAAGAATGCAGGAAAAACGGCGTTTCAAAGGACGTGGGGAAGCAGGAAACTCGAGGATGATTGGCGCCGGCGCAATAAAGTTTCATTCTCTATGAGTGAATTTGAGGAGGTAGATTATGACAATATGGATGAAGATGGAGAATTTGCCGGAGATGACATTGCCTCTGATTCCACAAAGGTTGATTCTGAATTGCTAAAACGCGAGGAAGATCCTCATTATGTGGAATACTACTTGAAGCAGATTCCTAAAACCGATGAGGAGAAACAGACGTGTAACGACATTATTCAGGAGGGTTTGTTCAATATGGGGGTAATATTGAAAGACCGTCTTGAGGATTTTTCGGGTTCGATAACGCAGTTCAATACATTGCTCACGCGCTATCCCGACAATATTTACAGACTCGATGTTTACTATAATTTATATCTCATGTATATACGCATGGGCAACTATTCGCAAGCTGAATATTATCGGCAATTGATAATTACGCAATTTGCTGATTCAAATTATGGTAAGGCCATGCAGGATCCCAATTATATTGAAAATCTGCGTAATATGGAACGCGATCAAGAGCTGATGTATGCCGATGCATATGATGCTTATCTTAATAATCGCAACGGTGAGGTGCATGAAGCATATAGTGAGATGATGCGTCGATATCCGTTGTCGAAGATAATGCCGAAGTTTATGTTTATTGATGCTCTTTCTTACCTTACGGAGAAAAATTATGACAAGTTCAAGTCGACGTTGCGGGAGATGCTGGAGCGTTATCCCGATACCGACATTACGCCTACGGCATCATCCATAATGCGGCAGATCGCTCAAGGACGCAAGCTCGAGGGTGGTGGTAGCAACTTGCGTGGAATGTTCTGGGCTACAAGGCTTACTAATGATTCGATAGATCTTAATGATACGTCACGTCGAGTGACACCGTTCAAATGGGATGTACAGGCTCCGCAATACTATGTACTTGCATTCTCTCGCGATTCGGTTTCAGAAAATCTTTTGCTTTTCAACATAGCTCGGCATAATTTCACGACGTTTGAAGTGAAAGATTTTGACCTTGAGCAGATGTCTTTTGGACGATTGGGCTTGTTAATAATAAAAGGATTCAATAACTTTGAAGAGCTTGTTCAGTATAAAACCTTGCTTGAAGCTGATGACCAGTTGAAACTTCAGTCAAATGTGCGGCAAGTCATGATTAGTGTTGATAATTTTGAACTTCTTATCAATGAAGGTCGTTCACTCGAAGAATACTTCATGTTTATCGAACAATTAAATCAGGAACAGGGAGATGCCATGATGGAAGAGGAAGACGATGATGGACTGTCGGTTGCCGGGAACGCTGATGTAGAATCGGAATTGTCGGTTGATGAAAATGCAGAAGAAATTGACCGGATAAGCGAGATTGATGATGCGTCTTCACTTGATGACAATGTTGGGGAGCAAGCCGAAGATGAAGTTATTAACCAGACGGATGAAATAGAAACCGATTCTATTCCGTAAGCAACAAGATAAAAAGCAATGAGCAAAGAACTTATATTATGGGCCGACGATGAAATAGATTTGCTTAAGCCCCACATATTATTCTTGAAACAAAAGGGTTATAATGTGGTTACTGTATCGAATGGTCGTGATGCGCTTGATGCCGTAGCTGCGAATAATTTTGATCTTGTTATTCTTGACGAAAACATGCCGGGGCTTAGTGGACTTGAAACTTTGTCGCAAATCAAACTCACATCGCCCGAGGTGCCTGTGATAATGATTACCAAGAGCGAAGAGGAAAATATCATGAACCAGGCAATTGGCAATAAAATTGCTGATTATCTCATTAAGCCTGTTAATCCTAATCAAATATTGCTGTCTATTAAGAAAAACTTGCATTCGAGTAAATTAGTGGCGCAAAAAGCCACACTCGATTACCAGCAGGAGTTTACGAACATCAGCATGACCATAAATAGCGCAGCCACATTTGAAGAGTGGTGTGAAGTATATAAGACATTGGTTCATTGGGAATTGACGCTTGCAAGTGCTGATACCAATATGGATGAACTGCTGTTATTGCAGAAAATTGAAGCAAATTCGGCATTTTCTAAGTTTGTCAAGAAAAACTATGAGAAGTGGGTTACTACTGGAAATCATCCGCTTATGAGTAATGAGGTGATGAAGAAAAAGGTGTTCCCTCTGCTCGACGCGGGAGAAAAAGTGTTCTTTATGGTCATCGATAATTTTCGCCTCGACCAATGGCGCATGGTCAAACCGATTGTGAGCGAATATTTTACTATAGATGAAGATGAATTGTATTGTAGCATCTTGCCAACGGCGACACAATATTCTCGAAATGCCATTTTCTCAGGATTGATGCCCATGCATATTTCTGAGATGTTCCCCGACTTATGGATCGATGAGGATGCGGAAGACGGTAAAAATATTAATGAGTCACCTCTTTTGCAAACAATTCTCGACAGGTATCGCAAGCGATATACGTTTTCATATAATAAAATCAACGATTCAGCAGGTGGTGAAAAAGTCTTGCAAAATTTTATGAATCTCGACAAATATGATCTTAATGTGTTGGTTGTAAACTTTGTGGATATGTTGTCACATGCACGTACCGAGTCGAAGATGATACGCGAATTGGCTTATTCCGATGCTGCTTATCGTTCGCTTACCGAATCATGGTTTAAGCATTCGGCCATTACCGACCTGTTAAAACAGATTGCCGAGCGTGGCTATCGGGTGGTACTTACTACTGACCATGGTACGGTGAGGGTTAACAATCCGATAAAGGTTATAGGTGACCGTGCGACAAATACTAATTTACGTTACAAGCTTGGTAAAAATTTGAGTTATAATCACAAGCAGGTGTATGAAATGAAAAAACCTTCAATTTTCGGATTGCCGTCGCCCAATATTTCAACAACTTATATTTTTGCCACTAACCGGGATTTCTTTGCTTACCCAAATAATTATAACCACTACGTTCAATATTATAATGATACTTTCCAACACGGAGGTATTTCGCTTGAAGAGATGCTTGTGCCTATAGTTACCATGTCGAAAAAGTAGCTCATGGAACAAATGAGTTATATAGTTGCTGATTTTAGGCAGTATTGGAATACGGCAAGTGTGAAAAATGACTTAATTGTTTGTAGGTAAATGTTATTTTTTGCAACTTTGCACATTAAATAGAATTTTTCTATTCAACGTTACCTAAATTATTTATGGAAGTAAGTGCAGGAAAGCTGGCAGAATTAGTTGGAGGGACGGTTGACGGTGATGTCAATGTCGTTATCAATGGTTTTGCTAAAATAGAAGAGGCTAAAAAGGGATGTTTGACATTCCTGGCCAATCCGTTATATACGCATTATATTTATACTACCGAGGCATCGGTGGTGTTGGTGAAAAAAGATTTTGTACCCGAACACACGATAAAGGCTACACTGGTGCGTGTCGAAGACCCGTATGCCACTCTTGCCATGTTGCTCAATTATGTATCAAGCCTTAAAGTAAGGAAGCAGGGAGTGGAGCATCCATCGTTTATAAATGAAGGTGTGTTGCTGCCTGATGACGTATATGTGGGTGCGTTTGCTTATATCGGAAACAATGTAAAGATAGGACGCAGCGTAAGCATATATCCTCAGTGTTATGTAGGAGATAATGTCACTATAGGAGATAACACGATAATATATGCCGGAGCGAAAATATACCATGATTGTGTCATCGGAAACAATTGCATTATACATGCCGGTGTGGTGATAGGTAGTGATGGATTTGGATTTGCTCCAGAAAAAGGCGAGTATATGAAGATATCTCAAATAGGAAATGTGGTAATTCATGACGATGTGGAGATAGGAGCCAATACTACAATCGACCGCGCAACGATGGGCAGTACGGTTATCCGCAAAGGAGTGAAGCTCGACAATCTCATACAGATAGCTCATAATGTGGAAATAGGAGAGAATACGGTCATGGCTGCGCAAGTTGGTGTGGCAGGATCTGCCAAAATTGGTTCGCACAATATGGTTGGCGGACAAGTGGGATTTGCCGGACATATCAAGGTGGGCAATAATAATCGATTTGGTGCGCAATCCGGTATCCCTAACAGTATTGGGGATAATTGTTCGGTGATTGGCAGCCCTGTGATAAATGCCATGGATTTTGCCCGTCAGACGGTATATTTAAAGCGGCTTGGCAGCTTATTTAAAGATGTCGCTTCTATAAAGAAGTCGTTGGCCGAAATGAAAGAGCAATAATCCATCTTTAGGGACACACATACTTTTATAACAAAGAAAAAAGCATATTATGAAACAATGTACATTAAAGCAATCATTCACCGTTAAAGGGAAAGGACTTCACACGGGAATGGCCATTGAAGCTACCTTTAAGCCTGCACCTGTTAACCATGGATATAAGTTCCAACGTGTCGATATTGAAGACGCGCCAGTCATTGAGGCGTTGGCCGAAAATGTAGTTGAAACCACTCGTGGCACTGTGCTTGGCAAGGGACAGGTGAGGGTAAGTACAGTTGAACATGCTCTTGCCGCTTTGTATGCTGCCGGAGTCGATAATTGTCTTATTGAAGTTAATGCTCCCGAGCTGCCGATTCTCGATGGTAGTGCGGAGGAGTATGCTACAAAGATTGCCGAGGTGGGGCTTGATGAACAGAATGAGGATAAGGACTATTATATCGTCAAGCAAAAATTGGAAATTGTCAATGAAGAAACTGGTGCATCGATAGTTGTACTGCCATTCGACAATTTTCGCATTGATGTGATGATAGAGTTCAAATCACCTATTATTCCTAACCAGTTTGCATCGTTAAATAATTTGTCATGCTTTAAAGACGAAATTGCTACGAGCCGCACATTCGTGTTTGTGCGAGAAATAGAGCCGTTAGTTAAGGCTAATCTCATAAAAGGCGGTGACCTCGACAATGCTCTGGTTGTTTACGATCAAGTGATGGATCAATCCGATCTTGATAAACTTGCCGACCTAATGAATGTTCCGCGCAAGCATGTTAGTGAGCTTGGCTATATAAGCAATATTCCGCTTGCATACGAGAATGAGCCGGCACGTCATAAATTGATGGATGTACTTGGTGATCTTGCTCTGATAGGACGTCCGCTTAAAGGCTATGTCATAGCCACTAAGCCTGGACACGCTATCAATACTGCTTTCTCAAAGAAAGTACGCCGTGAAATAAGGCATCAAGAGTTGCAGGCTCCGATATATAATCCGAATGAGCAGCCGGTGATGGATATAAATCGCATACGGCAGTTATTGCCGCACCGTTACCCATTTTTGCTTGTTGACAAGATTATCGAAGTTGGAACAAACTATATAGTGGGAGTGAAGAATGTGTCGGGCAATGAACCGTTTTTCCAAGGGCATTTTCCTCAAGAGCCTATAATGCCGGGAGTGCTTCAGGTTGAAGCTATGGCTCAGGTTGGCGGATTGCTTGTGTTGAACAACGTTGAGGACCCTGAGAAATATTCTACTTATTTCTTGAAAATGGACAATGTGAAGTTCCGACAGAAAGTGGTTCCGGGCGACACTCTTATATTCCACTTGTCGCTTCTCACTGAAATACGTCGTGGCTGTGCGGTTATGAAAGGTTATGCGTTCGTGGGAGAAAAAATTGTAAGCGAGGCGGAGTTTATGGCACAAATCATAAAGAATAAATAAATTAGAATCGATATTATATAACACATTAGTATGAAACAACCGTTGGCCTACGTTCATCCGGCAGCTAAAATCGCCAGTAACGTTGTAATCGACCCATTTGTAACGATCGACCAAGATGTGGAGATTGGCGAGGGAACTCGTATTGGTAGTAACGTAACTATTCTCGAAGGTGCGCGCATCGGTAAGAATTGTACCATTTGTTCGGGAGCTGTCATTTCTGGCATTCCACAGGATTTGAAATTCCGAGGAGAAAAAACCTATGCCATTATAGGTGATAACACTACAATTCGTGAGTGTGTCACGGTAAATCGAGGTACGGCTTCGAAAGGGAAAACTGTTATAGGTAACAATTGCCTTATCATGGCTTATTGCCATGTAGCTCATGATTGTGTGATTGGTGACAATGTTATAATGTCAAATTCTGTACAAGTTGCCGGAGAGGTAGTTATCGACAATTATGCTGTAATTGGCGGTGGCGCATTGATACATCAATTTTCTCGCATAGGGGCACATGTGATGTTGCAAGGCGGTGCGCTTGTCAACAAAGACATACCTCCATACGTAAAAGCCGGTCGTTGTCCTATCTCTTATGCGGGCATAAATTCCATAGGTTTGCGCCGACGAGGGTTTAGCAATGAGCAGATTCGCGACATACAAGAAGTATTTCGCTATCTTTATTTATCGGCCATGAACAATTCCGATGCAATAGAGCGCATCGAGGCTGAACTACCGGCTACCAAAGAACGCGATGAAATAATCATGTTTGTACGCAATTCCAAACGTGGCATAATACGTGGCTATGTATAAGTGTATGTGTGGCGTTCGTTTCAGAAGAAATTGAGCGATTTTTGATACAAAGCGAGGTGCGTGAATGATGTAGTATCGTTTACGCACCTCGCTTTTCTGCTCACTTTAGCCGGAAACACAATAGGTTTAAAGGTTTCTCAAATGTATTTTATGTACTGTGTATTGGTGCGGTACGAGTAACGATATGAAGAAATGGGGAACACGGCCAAAAGGTGTGTCCCCCATTTCTTCTTGGTATGTTGTAATTTTTTACATCATGCCACCCATGCCACCACCGGCAGGCATTGCAGGAGCAGGATTCTCTTCTTTCTTATCTGCAATTACACATTCGGTTGTCAAGAACATTCCGGCTATGGATGCAGCGTTTTCAAGTGCCACACGAGCTACTTTTGCAGGGTCGATGACACCGGTTGCCAAGAGATTCTCGTAATTGCCTGTGCGGGCGTTGTAACCGAAGTCGCCTTCACCGTCTTTAACTTTTTGAACGATTACTGCGCCTTCAAGACCTGCATTGGCAACGATTTGGCGCAATGGTTCTTCGATAGCGCGGCGAACGATGTCAATACCTGTGGTTTCATCATCATTGTCTCCCTTAAGGTTTTCAAGATCCTTGATGCTGCGGATGTATGCAACACCACCACCCGGTACAATACCTTCGGCAACCGCAGCACGAGTTGCGCTCAATGCATCATCGACACGGTCTTTTTTCTCTTTCATCTCTACTTCAGACGGAGCACCGATGTAAAGCACTGCTACACCACCTGCGAGTTTGGCCAGACGCTCTTGGAGTTTTTCTTTGTCGTAGCTTGACTTAGTGATTTCAATTTGAGCCTTGATTTGATTTACACGGTCAGCAATGGCTTGCTTGTCGCCGGCACCGTTAACGATTGTGGTGTTTTCTTTGTTAATAGTCACTTTCTCGGCAGTACCAAGCACTTCAAGTGAAGCGTTCTCAAGTTTCATGCCTTGCTCTTCCGAAATAACTACACCACCCGTAAGGACTGCAATATCTTGCAACATCTCTTTGCGACGGTCTCCGAAGCCGGGAGCTTTGACAGCACAAATCTTCAATGAACCACGTAAGCGGTTTACCACAAGTGTAGCAAGGGCTTCGCTGTCTACATCCTCAGCAATAATCAGCAACGAACGTCCGCTTTGTGCTGTTGCTTCGAGGATTGGAAGCATATCCTTGAGGTTTGAAATCTTCTTGTCGTAAATAAGGATATAAGGATGCTCCATTTCGCATTCCATGCGTTCGGAGTTGGTTACGAAGTAAGGTGAGATGTAACCACGGTCGAATTGCATACCTTCAACGATTTCAACGCTCGTTGTGGTACCTTTAGCTTCTTCAACAGTAATAACGCCTTCTTTTTTTACTTTTTTCATGGCCTCAGCGATGAGTTTGCCTATTTCGTCATCGTTGTTGGCTGATATGCGAGCTACGTTTTCGATCTTGTCGAAATCATCGCCAACTTCTTCTGATTGAGCCTTTATACTTTCAACTACTTTTGCAACGGCCTTGTCGATACCACGCTTCAAGTCCATTGGATTAGCACCGGCGGCAACGTTTTTCAAGCCGGTTGTCACTATCGACTGTGCAAGTACTGTGGCAGTTGTTGTACCATCACCGGCATCGTCTCCAGTCTTTGAAGCAACTTCTTTCACGAGTTGTGCACCCATGTTCTGGAACTTGTCTTCGAGTTCGATTTCTTTGGCAACTGTCACGCCATCTTTAGTAATGTGAGGTGCGCCAAATTTCTTTTCGATAATCACATTGCGACCTTTTGGGCCAAGTGTTACCTTTACGGCATTGCTCAAAGCGTCAACACCTTTCTTAAGCTCTTCACGAGCATTAATATCGAATTTGATTTCTTTTGCCATAATTTTTTATAATTTTTTTGATTGTTATTTTTCAATGATAGCCAAGATGTCAGACTGACGCATCATTAAGTATTTAACACCGTCAACTTCGAGTTCAGTACCGGCATATTTGCCATAAAGTACGGTATCACCTTCTTTAACGACCATTGCTTCGTCTTTTGTGCCGGTTCCTACGGCCTTTACAGTTCCGCGCAATGGTTTTTCCTTTGCTGTATCGGGAATAATAATACCGCCTACTGTAACTTCTTCGGCTGCTACGGGTTCGATAAGAACTCTGTCAGATAATGGTTTAACAGTCATAATATTTAAATTTTAATAATTGTGATAAATCAATTGTCGTGACCTGCAATCAGGCTACATCAATGACAATAGCATATTTTGTGCCAAAATTCAATGAGGCTTTCGCAAATGTGTCAAAATGTCACTTTCTAAAAAGGCATATAGGTATCCCTACTTATGTAATATTTTTGTAATTTTGTGATGTACAACGAATGGGTGATTCAGAATAAATATAAAAATATGGCAGTAGATAATTATTTTAAAAATAGAAAGACTATTAGAAAATATTCGCAGCAAGAGGTGTCTGATGAACTTTTGAGGCAACTAATATCGGCTGCTGCTGAGGCCCCTACTACGGGCGGTATGCAACTTTACAGCGTTGTGGTGACACGTGATGACGAAATGAAACGGCAATTGGCTCCGCATCATTTTTTTCAGAAAATGGTTACGGATGCGCCTGTGGTATTGACGTTTTGTGCTGATTTCAACAGAATGACCCGATGGTGTGAAGCTTCGGATGCAAAGCCTTGCTATGGCAATTTCCAGTCGTTCATGTCGGCTGTGCTCGATGTGACGATTTTTGCCCAACAATTCAATACTGCTGCCGAAATGGCAGGTCTTGGCTGTTGTTATATAGGTACTACTACATATAATGCTCCACAAATTGCCGAAGTGTTGAAATTGCCAATTATGGTAATCCCTGTCGTGACCATTACAGTAGGTTATCCCTTCGATGCTGTATCGGAGTATAAGGCTGAACGTTTGCCGTTGGAAGCGATAATGCACGATGAGGTGTATTGCGATTATGATGATAGACGCATCAAGGCTCTTTATGCCGAGAAGGAATCTCTTGAGGTAAACAAGCGGTATGTTGTGGAAAACAATAAGAGTACGCTTGCTCAGGTGTTTACTGATGTGCGCTATCCCAAGGATAACAATGAAGCCTTTTCCAAGGTATTTGCCGATTTTTTGCAGGAACACGGTTTTAAGATTCCGTTTTGATGCCACGCTCCCTCTTTTATTGCCCTGTAATGAAAGCCACAACTTTTCCGAGTGTGGTATGGCGGTATCGCTTGATGAGAAGATATGCCAAGTATGGCACATAAAATCCTGTGACAATGGCAAGGGCAGTTGATACTTGCCACGGTGCATGGGTATAAGAGAGGAATATTGGTTGGGAGAGGACTTGAGGAAACCACGACAACAGATAGATTGCGTATGATGCGCCGTAATAAGGTTTGAAAAAACTCCAATTACGTTTGATGTACACTTGCCCGAAAGCTATGCTCATTGATATGCCGTTGAGGGCAGCCAAGGTTCTTATACCGAAGAAGTCGGGAACAAAGAAGTAGATAATGGATAAAGAAAAAGTTATGCATAATATTGGAATTGCATATTTGGCGATGTGCTTTTCAATCCCATATTTGCAACAATAATAGCCCAAGGCAAAAAAGAACAGGTAATTGGCAACACCGCCGATGTTCAACAACCTAATATCTTTTACAGGGTTGGTGAGGTGAAGAATGAGTAACAATATCAGGATGACAATAGGGATATGCTTGATGTGTAGTTGGTTAAGGCACTTGGCTCCAATTGCAACTATGCAAAAAATCAGAAATAGTGTCGGTAGAAACCAATATGGTAAAATGACATTTTGCCATGGATCTAAGAGCATGTCAATGTATGCTTGCAACGAGCCTTTTATGGGGCGATTGACAAATTGGGCGAGTAAAACCTTAGGATAAAATACAAGGCTGCTGATGACTATATAGGGTACGAGCAGACGTTTGGCTTTTTTCAGTAAGAATTTGCCTGTTTCAGTCCATGTCATTGTAGCAAGTGATAACCCTTTCTGTATATTTATGTACTTGAGTAGGTATCCAGATATTAACATGAACAGCGGCATATGGAATTGGTAAATCCATGTGAATACGCAATTGTAGTTATCGCCGTCGTTCAGTCCGTAAAATCTGAGTCCATTGAATGAATGTCCAATGACAACAAGTAAAATACCCCAAATTTGTAAAAAAGAAATCAAATTGCTTGATTTTTGATTCATACAGTAAACCAATATGTGTATCGCTGCCAAAGATAAAACAAAAAAGTGATATACTGAGCAAATCACGGTGATATGACGGAAGCGGTGTCCGGACTTTGTTACGGTGCCGCTTCACATTATATGGATGGGGATTAGAGCCGGACTGCCTGAAAAACCTTGCCATTTTTCAATCTCTTTTGATAATTTTTCGATGAATTCAATTAATTCATTTCCCGGTTTTCTTTGATTTCATTAGTTTTTTATATCTCTGTGGCGGAGATACAAGCAATATGCCAACCCAAATGCTGTTAAACAGCGTACAGTAAGATTGACGTTGGGAGTAGAATCACATACAAGGAGCATGCTTTCCTGCCTGTCCGGAGGTGGAGGCTTTCTTGTGCGCTTTTCCCGTGAGGCGAGCATACCATTACGGGGCTGACCGTCAGCAAAAGTGGAACAGACTATGTGGGGCTGATTGGCGTTCTCGGCTCTGGTGGTAAGGTGCAGAACCTGACGCTGGATAATATGGATATAAGCGGCTACAGATATGTCGGCGGTGTGGTGGGAAGCAACTATTCCGGCACCGTGACCGACTGCACCGTCTCGGGCTCGATGTGAACCTTATCTGAGCCAGCACTTGCCACGCTTCCCGTAAGACCGGTGTACCGGGTAGGACTTTTACCCTTTCTCTTTCGTCCCCTGAACATGACCAAAACCGTGTTACAGGGGATGATTCGTTTCTGTACCTGATGTCAAAACAAAAGATAAACATAAAGGCCGTAATATTGAAACTTGCCATATGCTATGATGAGGTCATTTCTTTGTCATTATGTGGAACATGAAGCAGTGGATTTTATGGATTTCTTATAAAAATGCAATAAAATGGAAATTTTTAATGCTGTTTTATGAGCAAATTGAAAGAAAATATGTATTTTTGTGAGCAAAATTTTTAAAAGAATTGGGTTGATACGATAAAATTGACGTAATGAAGATAATGCAAGTTGAAAAGAAGGGCTGTGCCCACAGTGAGAACAACCCCCGGCATCCCGGACTTTACAGTCCGGAATATGAGCATGATGCTTGTGGTGTCGGTATGATTGTTGATATACATGGAAATAAATCGCATGAATTGGTTGACTCGGCTTTAAAGGTGTTGGAAAACATGAAGCATCGAGGTGCCGAAGGTGCCGATAACAAGACGGGTGATGGTGCCGGTATCATGTTACAAATACCGCATGAATTTATACTGTTGCAAGGTATTCCCGTTCCCGAAAAGGGAAAGTACGGCACGGGACTCGTGTTTTTGCCGAAAAATGAAAGTAAGCAGTCGGAAATATTGAGCGTGATGATCGAGGAGATAGAGCGTGAGGGACTCACATTGATGCACCTGCGCTCGGTTCCTGTCAATTCCGATGTGCTTGGAGAGAGTGCACGTCAGACCGAGCCGGATATTAAGCAACTGTTCATTACCGGTGTTACCGATGTGGAAAATATTGACAGGACATTATATAGGATAAGGAAAAAGATAGAAAAGCGTGTATCCGATCCCGATTTTTATGTGGTTTCACTGTCGAGCAAGAATATTGTTTATAAGGGAATGTTGTCATCGATGCAAGTGCGAAAGTATTTTGCCGACCTCACACAGCCATACTTTACGAGTGGCATGGCAATAGTGCATTCGCGATTCAGCACCAATACGTTCCCAACATGGAGTCTTGCGCAGCCGTTTCGCTTGCTTGCCCATAATGGAGAGATAAATACTATCCGTGGTAACCGTGGTTGGATGGATGCACGTGAGAGTGTGCTTTCTACGCCATTGCTTGGGAACGTAAAGGATATACGCCCTATTATCCAGCCTAACATGAGTGACAGCGCATCGCTCGATAATGTGCTTGAATTTTTTGTTATGTCGGGACTTAGCTTGCCTCATGCCATGGCAATGCTCATACCCGAATCGTTTAATGATAAGAATCCAATTAGTGAGGATTTAAAGGCATTTTATGAATATCACTCTATATTGATGGAGCCGTGGGACGGTCCTGCAGCATTGTTGTTCAGTGATGGCCGTTATGCCGGCGGGATGCTCGATCGTAACGGCTTGCGTCCGGCACGCTACCTTATAACCAAAAATGACATAATGGTTGTGGCAAGTGAATCCGGAGTGATAAGTTTTGAGCCCGAAAACATTAAGGAGAAGGGACGTTTGCAACCAGGTAAGATTTTGCTTGTGGACACGCAAGAAGGCAAAATATATTATGACGGGGAGATAAAGGAGGAACTGGCTTCGGCAAAGCCATATCGCAAATGGCTTTCGACAAACCGTATCGAACTCGATGCGTTGCGCAGCGGTCGCAAAGTGAGCAACGGCGTTGATGAGTTTGGCCGCAAGTTGCGGGCTTTTGGTTTCACGCGCGAGGATGTGGAGAAGATAATAATTCCCATGTGCGATAAGGGCGCTGAGCCTACGGCATCGATGGGTAATGATACGCCGCTTGCCGTATTATCGGATAAGCCGCAATTGTTTTTCAATTTTTTCCGCCAACAGTTTGCGCAAGTCACCAATCCGGCAATTGACCCGATACGTGAAGAGCTTGTAATGTCACTTATCGAATATATTGGCGCTGTGGGTACCAATATATTGTTGCCTAACGAGAGTCATTGCAAGATGGTGAGATTGCCGCATCCGATATTGACTAACACCCAACTTGACATACTTTGCAATATCCGTTACAAGGGATTCAACACTGTTAAGCTACCGATGGTTTTTGAAGTGAGCAAGGGTGTGTCGGGGCTTCGCGAAGCAATAAATGAGTTGTGTAATGGTGCAGAGCAGGCCGTGAGCAACGGGGTCAACTATATAATAATTTCCGACCGTGATATAGATGCCACACATGCCGCCATCCCGTCGTTGCTTGCGGTGAGTGCCGTTCATCACCACTTGATAAGTGTTCAGAAACGTGTGCAGACGGCTCTGATAGTAGAAAGCGGAGAAATAAGAGAAGTGATGCATGCCGCATTGCTCCTTGGCTATGGTGCAAGTGCAATCAACCCGTACATGGCATTTGCCATACTCGACAACCTGTCGAAAAACGGTGAAATACCTATGCACTATGAAACTGCCGAAAAGAATTATATAAAGGCCATTTGCAAGGGCTTGTATAAAATAATGAGCAAGATGGGTATAAGTACCATACGCTCTTATCGAGGGGCAAAGATTTTTGAATCGGTAGGATTGAGTGAGGAATTGCTAAAGGCTTATTTCGGTACTGCCGTTTCCTCAATTGGCGGTATAGACCTTAAAGAAATAGCATCTGATTACATCAAGTTCCATGATGCCGGATTTGTAGGTGCCCACAACGATGATGAGTTGTTACCGTATATAGGCCAATATTCTTATCGCAAGGATGGTGAACAACATGCGTGGAATCCGGAAACCATCAGTTCATTGCAACTTGCGACAAGACTCGGCAGTTACAAGAAATTCAAGGAATTCACCAAAAAAGTGGATGAAAAGGCTTCGCCGATATTCTTGCGTGATTTCTTCACTTTCAAGAAGAACCCTATTCCTATTGAGAAGGTAGAGCCTGTGGAATCTATTGTGAAGCATTTCGTTACGGGTGCAATTTCGTTTGGAGCCATCAGTAAAGAGGCACATGAAGCTCTGGCTCTGGCAATGAACGAACTCGGAGCGCGCAGCAATACCGGCGAAGGTGGAGAGGATTCCATTCGCTTCCATGGCAGTATCGATGGTATATCACTTAACAGCAAGACCAAACAGGTGGCTTCGGGCCGTTTCGGTGTCACTACCGAATATCTTGTCAATGCTGAAGAAATACAAATCAAGGTTGCTCAAGGTGCAAAGCCCGGTGAGGGCGGGCAATTGCCCGGGTTCAAAGTGGATGAAGTGATAGCACGTACGCGTCATTCAATACCGGGAATATCGCTTATTTCGCCTCCACCGCATCACGATATATATTCGATAGAGGACTTGGCTCAGTTGATATTTGATTTGAAAAATGTAAACCCCAAGGCCAAAATCAGCGTGAAACTTGTAGCAGAAAGTGGCGTTGGAACCATTGCCGCAGGTGTTGTTAAGGCCAAAGCCGACCTTATAGTAATTTCCGGAGCTGAGGGCGGAACAGGAGCTTCTCCTGCTTCATCGGTAAGATATGCCGGCATTTCGCCCGAGATCGGATTGAGTGAAACACAACAGACACTTGTATTGAACGGTTTGCGAGGACAAGTGCGATTGCAGACCGACGGTCAGATCAAGACCGGTCGCGACGTGGTGAGCATGGCTTTGCTTGGCGCTGAGGAATTTGCATTTGGCACAACGGCATTGATAGTTTTGGGTTGTGTGATGATGCGTAAGTGTCATGCCAATACATGTCCGGTGGGTGTAGCCACGCAAGATCCTAAGTTGCGTGAACATTTTAAGGGACACTATAAATATCTTGTAAATTATTTCAGATTCCTTGCCGAAGAGGTAAGAGAATATCTCGCCGAGATGGGATTTGAACGATTTGACGACATAGTGGGTCGAACCGACCTTATTGAAATCAAACCTTCGCAACAAGGCAGTAAATTGTCGTTGCTAAATTTTGGACGCATTTTGCATCGGGAGATGAATGGTGCAGCCATACACAATGTTACAAGTCAGATACATGGAATAGCAAGTGTTAAAGATGTACAGATGATTGCTGCTGCAAAAGATGCTATCGAAAGTGGGAAAGAAGTTTCGCTTGAGTATGCCATAGCCAATACCGACCGTGCCGTTGGTGCAATGCTATCGGGAGAGGTTGCTGCAAGGTATGGCAATGACGGTTTGCCTGACAGGACTATAAATGTACAGTTCAAGGGGTCGGCCGGTCAGAGTTTCGGTGCGTTTCTAGCCCATGGCATAAATTTCAAACTTGAAGGCGAGGCCAACGACTACCTTGGTAAGGGGCTGAGCGGAGGTCATATCTCAGTGCAACCGCCGGTGAGAAGCAATTTCGCAGCTGAAAAAAATGCCATTGCAGGTAATACTTTGCTTTATGGTGCAACGAGCGGTGAAGTGTATATCAATGGGCGGGTAGGCGAACGTTTTGCCGTACGCAACTCAGGTGCTATCGCAGTTGTCGAAGGCGTGGGTGATCACTGCTGCGAGTACATGACCGGTGGACGTGTAGTGGTGCTTGGTGACACGGGTCGCAATTTTGCCGCCGGCATGAGTGGTGGTGTGGCTTACGTATGGGACAAAAACCACAATTTCGACTACTTCTGTAATATGGAAATGGTGGAACTTTCGTTGCTTGAAGGCAATACGGCAAGGAAAGAGCTGCATGAACTCGTGCGCCAACATTATTTTTACACCGGCTCACAACTTGCACGGACGATGCTCGACGATTGGAACAGTTATATCAACGACTTCATACAAGTTACACCTATCGAGTATAAGAAAGTCCTTGCCGAGGAGCAGATGCGCCGCTTGCAACAGAAAATTGCCGAAGTGCAAAGGGATTATTAACAAAATTCACAGAACGATTTTTAAGATACAAATTCAGATATATGGGAAACCCTAAAGCATTTATGACCATTCCACGGCAAGATGCCGACTATCGCCCTGTACACGACCGCATCGCCGACTTTGGCGAGGTAGAACAGACTCTCAACCGTAGCGACCGTATGTTGCAAGCATCGCGTTGCATGGATTGCGGTGTTCCGTTTTGCAATTGGGCTTGTCCGCTCGGCAATCGTCAGCCGGAGTTCCAGGATGCATTATATAAAGGTGAGTGGAAAAAGGCTTACGAGATTCTTAGCCTCACCAATGACTTCCCCGAATTTACGGGCAGAATATGTCCGGCTTTGTGCGAGAAAAGTTGTGTATTGCAACTGTGCATCAATTCTCCCGTTACAATTCGTGAAAATGAGGCTGCAATAATAGAAGTGGCATTCCGTGAGGGATATGTGAAACCGGGTAAATATGAACGTAATGGTAAACGGGTGGCAGTTATAGGCTCAGGACCTGCAGGGCTTGCTGCGGCCAACCGCCTTAACAAGATGGGTTATACTGTCACTGTGTTTGAAAAGTTGGAATACATAGGAGGGTTGTTGCGCTTCGGAATTCCTAATTTTAAACTTAACAAGTCGATTATAGACCGCCGTCTTGCTGTAATGGAGGTTGAAGGAATAGAGTTCAAAACCGAAACGAAAGTGGACGTTACCAAGTTGCCGGAGGGCTACGATGCATATTGTTTGTGTACGGGTACTCCACAAGCTCGCGATTTAAAAATACCCGGACGCGACTTGAAGGGGATTTATTTTGCCATGGACATGCTTGCACAACAAAACCGTGTGCTTGCAGGACAAGCAATTAAAGATAGTGATCGCATTACAGCCAAGGGTAAACATGTGCTTGTGATAGGCGGTGGCGATACAGGCAGCGATTGCATAGGTACGGCCAACAGACAAGGAGCATTGAGCGTGACGCAAATAGAAATCATGCCGAAACCTCCGGTTGGCTACAATCCTGCTACGCCGTGGCCGCAGTGGCCCGTAATATTAAAAACGAGCAGTAGTCACGAAGAGGGATGTGAACGGCGATGGAGCTTGTCATCGAATAAGTTCATAGGTAAAAACGGTCGTGTGTGCGGTGTCGAGGTTGAAGAGGTTGAATGGGTTGACAATCCCGATGGGGGGCGTCCCATCATGAAGCCTACCGGTAAGACTGAGGTGATTAAGGCCGATATTGTGTTACTGGCAATGGGATTTTTAAAACCGGAACAGCCACAGTTACCTGAAAATGTATTCGTCGCCGGTGATGCAGCTACGGGCGCAAGCCTTGTAGTAAGATGTATCGACGGTGGACGACGGGCGGCAAAGGCAATAGATGAATATTTGAATAGTAAAACGCGGATGTGACATGTGTGGTATAGTAGCAATCTTCAACATAAAAAAAGAGCAGGCAAAGGAGTTTAGAAACAAAGCTCTGTCGATGGCAAAAAAAATACGACACCGGGGACCCGATTGGAGTGGGATTTACTGCGGTGGCAGTGCGATTCTTGCACATGAACGTCTGTCGATTGTCGATCCGCAAAGCGGTAAACAACCGTTGTTCTCGTCTGATGGCAAAGTGGTGCTTGCTGTGAATGGAGAGATTTATAATCACCGTGACATACGCAAACAGTATGCCGGCCGATATGAATTCAATACGGGCAGTGACTGTGAGGTGATTTTGGCTCTTTATAA
The DNA here is from genome assembly GCA_964395975.1 of uncultured Muribaculaceae bacterium. Classification (GTDB taxonomy): domain Bacteria; phylum Bacteroidota; class Bacteroidia; order Bacteroidales; family Muribaculaceae; genus Avimuribaculum. The sequence continues at coordinate 82,772 of CAYNBZ010000002.1, forward strand.
AGAAAAAGGCATAGATTTCCTTGAAGATCTGAGTGGTATTTTTGCATTTGCCCTTTATGACTCGGAAAACGATGAATTTTTGATAGCGCGTGACCCAATAGGCGTGATTCCTTTATACATTGGATATGACAGTGACGGCAAGGTATATTGTGCTAGTGAATTGAAAGCCCTTGAGGGGTATTGCGAATGGTATGAACCGTTTTTGCCGGGGCATTATTACCATAGCCGTAGTGGAAAGATGCAACGATGGTATAAGCGTGAGTGGATGGAATTTGATGCAGTGAAGGATAATAATGCTTCGGTAGAAGAACTGAAGTTGGCACTTGAAGACGCTGTGAAACGCCAATTGATGTGCGACGTGCCTTATGGTGTGCTTCTATCCGGAGGACTCGATAGTTCAGTGGTGTCGGCAGTGGCGAAAAAATATGCTTCACGCCGCGTGGAGAGTGACGGTCGCAGTGAGGCATGGTGGCCACAACTACACTCTTTTGCTATCGGGTTGAAAGGTGCGCCCGACCTTGAGAAGGCTCGTGAAGTGGCAAATTATATTGGTACGGTGCATCATGAAATAAACTATACCATTCAAGAGGGTCTTGACGCCGTTCGTGATGTGATATATTATATAGAAACGTATGACGTGACCACAGTACGTGCATCTACACCGATGTATTTGCTTGCAAGGGTTATCAAAAGTATGGGTATCAAGATGGTATTGAGCGGTGAAGGGGCTGATGAAATATTTGGCGGTTATCTTTATTTTCACAAAGCACCCGATGCAAAGGCTTTTCATGAAGAAACGGTCAGAAAATTGTCGAAACTTTATTTGTATGATTGCCTGCGAGCCAATAAGTCACTTGCCGCTTGGGGTGTGGAAGGGCGAGTTCCGTTCCTTGACAAGGAATTTCTCGATGTGGCGATGAGCCTCAATCCTGCTGCAAAGATGTGCAGGGAAAACGTTATTGAGAAAAAAATCGTTCGTGAGGCTTTTTCCGACATGTTGCCTGAAAGTGTCGTATGGCGTCAGAAAGAGCAATTCAGCGATGGTGTTGGGTATAATTGGATAGATACATTGAAACAAATGACATCGGCGGCTGTTAGTGATGAACAAATGGCTCGTGCTTCCGAACGTTTCCCTATCAATACTCCTATGAATAAGGAAGAATATTATTACCGCTCTATTTTTGAAGAATATTTCCCGAGTGAAAGTGCTGCGCGTAGTGTTCCGAGCATTCCGAGTGTTGCATGTTCTACAGCCGAAGCATTGGCATGGGATGCGGCATTCAAAAATATGAATGAGCCGAGCGGACGTGCGGTATCGGGTGTTCATGCCGATGCCTATAAATAATATAGACGTTTTGAGCCATTGTCAGGTCATACTTGTTGCTTCGCTCATGAAAGTAATAGATGGCCTGACAATTGTGTCTTTGGATTAAACCCCGTTGCATCGCGAAACGGAAGCAACAGGGGCTGTAATGGCGTATCTTGCCATCACCGCCCGACAAAAAACAGACGATGCAGGCTTACTCCACACTTTTCAGCGGCTTTCGGATTGTAAAACAATATTACCGCCTTTCCGACGAAACTCGCTGACAAACGGCGGGAGGAGAAAAGTTAATCACTGTGAAAAAGACGGCAAGAACACAATCAATCTTACAGAAAGTAAGTGAAATACGTAAAATCGTCCAAAAATTAATAGTATATTTGCATCGTCACCCGCACCGTTCCGATGACAGCGCGGAATGGGCTGTGGCGGACATCTGATGGAAAGGCGTTTGCCTTATGGACGCTCCCCCGTCATTTCCATCCGTGTCATTTCATCTTTCCGTATAACACCCCACAGGGAGCAGGGGCAAAACAAGAAAAATATGAAAAACATCTACCGCAAATGGCTGACAACAGCATTGTTGGCGTTGGCGAGCATCGGCGCAAAGGCTTACGACTTCGAGGTTGACG
>CAYNBZ010000003.1:0-82474 GCA_964395975.1 uncultured Muribaculaceae bacterium
CGTAAAACCATGATCATGGAACGACACAAGCGTATCGCTCCTTTATTTGATGACATTTTTTGGGTGACGCAATGACGAAGTCAGGAAGATATGGCTGAGATACAAAATATTTCAGAAATTCACCCTACTTCGGGATTTACAGAATTTGATATTCCGGAAAGATACCGCAAGAGTTTTAATGAGAGTGAGCTTGGCAGGCTTCATTCGGTGTTTCCATTTGAGCGTAATTATCATTTTGCAATAGTAATAAAATTGGGTTAACTTTGCCATATATAAAAGCATCGTTAACCCACTTTCATTTCAAAATGAGTGATTACTTCAAGACTTTAGCATCTGTTTCCGAAGGAATTTATAAGGAAAAAATGAGCAAATTCCTCTCTTTTGCCATTCCTGTAACTTCTGCCATTGAGGCTAAAGAAATCATAAAACAATACCAAAAACGTTTTCACGATGCACGACACGTGTGTTGGGCCTATATGATAGGTACCGACCGCAACGAATTTCTAAGTAGCGATAATGGCGAGCCATCCGGCACGGCAGGGAAACCGATTTTAGGACAAATAAATTCATTTGAATTAACCAATGTATTGATTATAGTCGTGCGTTACTTCGGTGGCATATTGCTCGGAACATCGGGGCTGATTGTAGCCTACCGCGAAGCTGCAGCCGATGCAATCAATAACGGCACCATACTCGAATGCCACGAGCAGGATAGCATAACATTCACTTTCCCATACCTCGGCATGAATGATGTTATGAAACTCGTCAAAAGGGAGAATCTGAAAGTAACGAACCAACAGTTTGACAACTTGTGCACAATGACAATTCAAGCAAACCTTGATGACATACCATCACTAAAAAAGAAAATTGCCAACCTCAATGGCATATCTTTCATATCTTGAAATTTTTAAAACCATTAAGCCCAATCTCCTACTGCCTAATAATTTCACCCATCACCACTCACAAAATTCCCGACCATTTTTGTTGATCGGGAATATCACAACTATGAATACCGAGTCCAAATTATTTCAACTGTTTTCCTACTGAGAAAGCATCGGCAATCTTTCCTCCGATAGAAAGATAAGCATTATTGAATGGATCAAATGTTATGGGACCGACCTTGAGCGGATCTACATTGCCGTTGGCATCAAGAACTCGTTCGTCAACACTCACGTTCACTATTTCACCTCGCAATATACATGTATTGGGATTATAATCAATGAGTTTACATTCAAGTGTTACCGATAACTCATCAATGAGAGGAGCATCAACCACCTGTGAAGGCGTGGCATGGAAACCTGCACGGGCAAATTTGTCATTAACATTATTGCCCGACACGATGCCCACGTAATCGCACGCTACTACGTGCGATGCTTCGCCCATGCTCACAGTAAAAGCCTTACGATTGAGCAAATTTTTGACTGTCTTATGTCCCGCGCTAAGACAGATACTAATCTGATTCATTTCACTAATTCCACCCCAAGCTGCATTCATAGCATCGGGAATTCCGTTCTCATCATACGTAGCAATAATCAGAACCGGTTGCGGATAAGAGAGGGGTTTTGCCCCAAAATTTTTTCTCATAATTTTATTGTTTAATCAAGACCTTAATATTTTCTGTTGTTTGATTCAAGAGTTTTCCCCTGCCCCATTTCAATGCACAATATATGTCTTGTAATTCTTCTTCCGACACTTCTTGCTGAAATCATAGTGCAGGCGACAAACAGAATGGGTGATGATGCTGCAAATAACACAGGCATCATCACCCATTGCATTCATACATATACGGAATTTTATTTATTTACCTGAAATTTATTCCATCCATCTTTCAAATATGCAACAACCTGTTCTGCCGCAGCAATTCCCGCTTTAATGTTGGCCTCGGATGTTTGCGCACCCATCTTTTTCGGAGTAAAAAATACGCGCTCTCCAAACCGCTCTTTCATGACATCAGCCATATCAGGTTTCACATCAGCAACATATCGCAAATCAGGACGTTCATCAAGAGCAGCCATAAGGCTTTCTTCATCAATTACTTCCTTCCGTGCCGTATTTATCAGAATGCCTTTTTGTGGCATTTTCTCAAATAACTCTTTAACAATAGATTTAATGGTCTTGGCGTTGGCAGGAATATGCAACGATACAATATCACTCTTTGCATAAAGTTCCTCAACTGTACCAACAGGTATAACATCATCGGCTTCTATAACCTCACTATCTACAAATGGGTCATGGGCAAGGACAGTCATACCAAAACCTTTGGCAATCCGCGCCACATTGCGTCCCACCTGTCCGTAGGCATGAATGCCTATTGTTTTTTCTTTAAGCTCCAAACCCGAAGTGCCATTATAACAATTGCGATACATCATTACCAATAACCCAAACACAAGTTCGGCAACAGCATTGGAATTCTGCCCGGGTGTATTCATCACACATATTCCCCTCGCAGTTGCTTCAGCCAAGTCAATATTGTCATAACCGGCACCGGCTCTCACAACTACTTTCAACATTGGTGCACAGTCAAACACTTCCTTATCGACCTTATCACTGCGCACTATAAGTGCATGAGCATCATTCACAGCCACTTTTAAATCATCCTTTGTCCCTTTCTCAAGCAAAATAAATTCATGCCCGGCGGACTCCACCACTTCCTTTATACCTTTTACGGCTATCGGAGCAAAAGGTTTCTCAGTTGCCACTAATATTTTCATGTCAGGATATGTTATCAATGTTTATTCTCAAATTCCTTCATCGCCTCTATAAGCACACACACGCTCTCTATTGGCATCGCATTATAAATCGAAGCACGGAATCCTCCTACACTACGGTGCCCCTTAATACCTACAATACCCTTAGTCGAAGCAAAATCTATAAAATCCTTTTCAAGTTCCTTATATTCCGGCTTCATTACAAAACATACATTCATGATCGAACGATCCTCAGCAACAGCCGTTCCAACAAACATCTTGCTGCTATCAATCGCATCATACAATGCCGTAGCTTTGGTCTTGTCAAGTTCTTCAAGTTTGGCCACGCCACCCATCTCCTTATACCATTTCAAAGTTTGCAGCATAGAATATACAGGCAATACAGGAGGTGTATTAAACATCGACCCTTTTGAGATGTGGGTACGATAATCGAGCATCGTCGGAATAGCACGCTCTACATGCCCCATGGCCGACTCTTTCGCTATCACCAATGTGACACCGGCAGGAGCAAGATTTTTCTGAGCCCCACCATATATTACATCATATTTTGAAACATCTATAGGGCGCGAGAAAATATCACTCGACATATCGGCCACCAATGGCACAGGTGAATCTAAATCTTTACGTAATTCCGTACCATAAATCGTATTATTTGTAGTGACATGAAAATAATCCGCATCAGTGGGAATTACATAATTTTTAGGAATAAAAGTATAATTGGCATCTTTAGATGAAGCCACAACATCGACATCTCCAAAGAGCCGTGCTTCCTTTATAGCTTTGCTTGCCCATGTGCCCGTATCTAAATAGGCAGCCTTGGTTTTCAATAAATTATATGGAACCATGCAGAACTGAAGGCTTGCTCCACCTCCAAGGAACAGCACATGGTAACCTTCGGGAACTTCCAATAACTCCTTTACCAAAGTGGCAGCTTCCTCAATTACAGCAGAAAACTCCTTACTCCTGTGAGATATCTCCAATATCGACAGCCCTGTTCCTGCAAAGTTTTTTACCGCTTCGGCAGTGTTGTTGATGGTATATTCGCTCAGGATCGATGGCCCTGCATAAAAATTATGTTTCTTCATAACCAAAATAATTAATTTGTAGATATGCAAATATAGTTGTTTGCAATTGCATTTTCAAACATTATATAAAATATTTTCACCATATTACCACCTCAATGAGAACTCAAATACTCTAGTCGTTGATATGCCATAATTCTCAGGCGTTAAGGCATCATCGTATATACTCTGAATATCTCCATATATGAAAAACAAGTGGATGGCAAATTTTTCATTTGCATCCACCTGCTATTCGACAAAAAACAAAAATATATAATCTTTATTTTGTTGCGCCTGTTGTTGCAGCCTTGTCTTTTACGACACGGCGTTCTTTGATACGAGCCTTCTTACCGGTCAATCCACGAAGGTAATACAGCTTGGCACGACGCACCTTGCCATACTTATTAACTTCAATTTTATCGATGAAGGGCGAATCCATAGGGAAAATACGCTCTACGCCAATGTTGTCACTTATTTTCCTTACGGTGAAACGCTTTTTAAGACCATGCCCTACGATGCTTATCACGACACCACGGTATTGTTGAACACGCTCTTTATTACCTTCTTTGATACGATATGACACAGTTATGGTATCACCCGGGCCAAACATGCCACGGTAATCATTTCCGCTCGCAAAAGCGTCTTCTACTACTTTAATTAAATCCATTGTCTAACTCTCTATTTTCATTGTATCTCGCAATATACGCAAAGTATAAAATTGTGTCTTGCCAGAGATTGCGGAACAATATAACGTTAATAATTAATTTGAAACACTAAATGGGTTATTATCGCCAATATTTTTAAGCAACAGGTGCTTTTACCTTGTCAACAATAGCCTTGAATGCATCGGGATTGTTAAGTGCAAGGTCGGCAAGAACTTTTCGATTGATTTCGATTCCTGCTTTATGCAACAAGCCCATTAGTTGGGAATAGGAAAGACCCTCCAGACGGGCAGCAGCATTGATACGCTGTATCCACAACGCACGGAAATTGCGTTTTTTATTCTTACGGTCACGGTAAGCATAAGTCTGCCCCTTTTCCCATGTATTTTTGGCAACGGTCCAAACGTTCTTACGCGCGCCATAGTAACCTTTTGTAAGTTTTAAAATTTTCTTTCTGCGTGCTCTTGAAGCAACATGATTTACTGATCTTGGCATTTTGCTAATGTTTTTGAATGTCAGCGGCTTTATTGCTCTTTATCTTTGCTGAGACATTCGGTTAATAAATTTAATTTTTACTCTAAATAGAAACATGTAAGTTGTGTGTAGAAAAACTGCTGTATATTGCCATTACGGCAACATCATGCGCACTTGCGCTTATCGCATTGCAAGCAGTTTACGCACATTCTTTCTGTCAGCCGAATCCACGGTAGTAAAGTAACCGAGATTTCTTTTACGTTTCTTCGACTTCTTCGTCAAAATGTGACGCTTGTAAGCATGTTTACTTTTAATTTTACCTGATCCGGTAAGGGCGAACCTCTTTTTGGCACCGGAGTTAGTCTTTAGCTTTGGCATTTTTACTTTTTGTTTTTTAATTATTTATTATTACCAAGGTACGGCACTTACAAGCCGTAACCTTTTATATACACACCTATTGAATAGGGAATCATCTGCTACACGTGCACATCTCACTTTGATTTCTTCGGCGTGAGCATTATCGTCATCCTCTTGCCTTCGAGTACAGGCATCTGCTCCACTTTACCGAATTCCTCGAGGTCGTTGGCAAAACGCAACAACAACACTTCGCCCTGCTCTTTAAAAAGGATTGAACGACCACGGAAAAACACATAGGCTTTTACCTTAGCTCCTTCTTTCAAGAAGCCCATCGCATGTTTCAACTTAAAGTTGTAGTCGTGATCATCGGTCTGCGGACCAAAACGTATCTCTTTAACCACAACTTTTGTCGATTTGGCCTTTTGTTCTTTCAATCTCTTGCGCTGCTGATACAGGAATTTCTGATAATCCAATATGCGGCACACTGGCGGAGCAGCATTAGGCGAAATTTCAATAAGGTCAAGACCCATCTCATCGGCAAGATTCATCGCAGTAGCAATAGGATATATCCCATTCTCCACATTATCACCCACAAGTCTAACCTCCTTTGCGGTTATCTGTTCATTAATGGCATGAGAGTCTTTGTCCTTTTCTCCTTTTTTTGCCCCCTTTGCCTGATTGCTGTCGTTGCCCGGCCTTTTCAAGCCAGTCCATGACGGTTTTTTCTCCATTCAGTTAACTTAAAAGTTTGTCATCTTCTCGATTTCTTGAACAAAATCGTCTGCAAAGGTAGTAATTTTTTGAGAACCTTTGTCACCTTCACCCTGTTTTCTTACAGAAACTTCTTCATTTTGTGACTCTTTCTCCCCTACAACGAGCAAATAAGGTATTCTCTTCAACTCGTTGTCGCGGATTTTACGGCCTATTTTTTCATTCCGGTCATCGACAAAGGCACGAATATCCTTTTCCGACAAAATCCTTACGACCTTTTGCGCATAATCATTATATTTCTCGCTTATTGGCAACACCACAACTTGGTCGGGAGCAAGCCACAGCGGCAATTTACCGGCTGTATGTTCAAGCAACACAGCTACAAACCGTTCCATAGAACCAAACGGTGCACGGTGTATCATAATTGGGCGATGCTTCTTATTATCAGCACCGGTATATTCCAGTCCGAATCGCTCCGGCAAGTTATAATCGACTTGAATCGTACCAAGTTGCCATCGACGGCCTATGGCATCTTTTACCATAAAGTCGAGCTTGGGCCCGTAAAATGCAGCCTCACCCACCACTTTCTTTGCCGGCAGGCCTTTCTCTTCACAAGCCTCTACGATAGCCTTCTCAGCCTTTTCCCAGTTTTCATCACTACCAACATATTTTTCTTTATTGTTTGGGTCTCGCAAAGAAATCTGAGCCTCATAATTATCGAAGTGCAGTGCCTTGAAAATGTAGAAAATAATATCCATCACTTTCAAAAATTCACCCTTGAGTTGATCGGGAGTACAGAAGATGTGTGCATCGTCCTGCGTAAATCCGCGTACACGGGTCAATCCATGTAACTCACCGCTCTGCTCATACCTATACACAGTTCCAAACTCGGCATAGCGCAATGGCAGATCTTTATACGATCTTGGTGACACCTTGTAAATCTCACAGTGGTGAGGACAGTTCATCGGTTTCAAAAAATATTCCTCACCCTCTTCAGGAGTGTGTATGGGCTGGAACGAATCCTTACCATATTTTGCATAATGCCCCGATGTCACATAAAGCATTTTATTGCCAATGTGCGGAGTTATCACCTGCAAGTAGCCATAACGCTTCTGTATCTTGCGCAAAAATTGCTCCAAACGGTCGCGCAAAGCAGCTCCCTTAGGCAGCCACAACGGTAACCCCTGTCCGACATTGGCCGAAAATGCAAACAATTCCATCTCCTTGCCGATCTTACGGTGGTCGCGTTTTTTGGCTTCTTCGAGCAATGCAAGATATTCATCGAGCATCTTTTTCTTGGGGAATGTTATTGCATATACACGGAGCATCTGCTTGCGCTTCTCGTCACCACGCCAATAAGCACCGGCAAGTGACAACAATTTTATGGCTTTTATTTTCCCCGTGCTTGGCAAGTGCGGACCACGGCATAAGTCGGTAAAATTGCCCTGAGTATATGTAGTTATATGACCATCATCAAGGTCATTTATCAATTCACACTTATATGTTTCACCGCGATCACCGAAATATTTCAATGCATCAGCCTTTGAGATGTCCCGCCTTACCAAATATTCATCCTTGGCGGCAAGTTCGGCCATTTTTGCCTCGATTTTCGGGAAATCGGCACTTGTAATTGTATTCTCACCTTGGTCGATGTCATAATAAAACCCATTTTCAATGGCCGGACCGATACCAAACTGCACACCCGGATAAAGCTCTTGCAAAGCCTCGGCAAGCAAGTGCGCCGATGTGTGCCAATAGGCATGTTTGCCTTCGGCATCATCCCACTTGAACAGTTTTATCTCGCCATCACTACAAATCGGCCTTGAGATATCCCATTCTTCACCATTAAAAGTTGCAGCAAGCACATCTTGTGCAAATCGCTGGCTAATGCTCTCTGCAATCTGTAGCGGCGTTACGCCACTTTCAAATTGTTTTACGCTTCCATCAGGAAAAGTAATGTTTATCATTTCTATTTATATTTTCCGCTGTGCCATACAACAACACAACATTGTTTAAATCGACCGCAAATTTATACAATTCTTCACTAAGCAACTAAAAAATTCCCTCGTTTTTTCATCAAAACATTTTACCGACACGCTTAAAAATGAAACAAGCCCATCCACCATCACCATAATGCAACTTTTGAACCGTTGGTTTTACATTGGTTATCGCATATCCCCCGTTTCAGACAGAAAAAGCCATGACATTTTTCCTATCCGAATATGCGACCATCTATAAGGATATGGTTAGAAATGTACACCATTAGTTGGTCATGCGTTTCAATACATTATAAGAGGGAAGTATCCCAAGTTCACCCGCTTTGCTCAAGTCTTCTATGCCTTTCGCCTTGTTGCCAAGTTGTAAATATACAAGTCCACGATTATAATACGCCTCGCCGAAGTCGGGTTTTATTTCAAGAGCCTGCGTATAACAACTTATAGCCCCCGTCATATCTTGCATAACCATATACATATTTCCCTTGTTGAAAATAGCATATACATTCCGTGGCGACAATTCTATCACCTTGTCAAGATCTTCGACAATCTGTTGCATGGCTATGCTCGCCTTTCGTTCTGCAAGATTGGGCAACCCCTGTATATTGCCTTGTAATGCAGGACGTGACTGTCCCATTATCATGTTGTTTCCCTGTACCCGATGTTGGGAAGTGGCAGAAGCATGCAAATTATCCGACTCCTGCTCTTTATTTTCATCAATCAGCATCTGCATATACAGCGCATACGAACGTCCCATATAGGCAAGCGAGAAATTAGGACTTATCTCTATGGCCTTGGTAAAATCATTTATCGCACTTTCCGGATTTTTCACCATCATAAAATCCATAGCTCTGGCAAAATGATCAATCGACCTTGCCGTCGATGTAGCCAACATTCCATTGTAATACTCTATCGACCTGAAATGCGACTCTATTTGATCTTCATACAGATTAAATTGCGAATTGGTAAGCAACAATACAAATGGCAGCAATCGTAATGAATTAAGGTCGGTTACTTCTTTTACATAATATGTACTTTCCACAACATCATTGCCACGGTCATAATATGACAGGAAAAACATAGGCTCCAAATCGATACGATAATTAAGATCTTGTATGCGTCCACGTGTGCGATTCTCATATTTAGGCTTTATGTCGTTATCATTTTCTACGGTCAACAACGTATTAAACTTGTTCATGACCGCCGATGGACTTTCTACTTTTTCCGTCCTAGAATCTACACTTTCGCTATCAGTGTCATTCTGTTTGTATTCGGCCAGGCGTTCCCTGTTACGGCTCAACTCACGAGCTTTGTTATAATCTATTTCACCGCCTGTCATATCACCCATCTTACGCTTGCATTCACTTCGGGCAAACAATCCAGCATCAAAATCGGGAAATGCAGCAAGCACCGCATCAAAGTCAGTTATGGCATCCTTGTACTGTCCCGTTTTTGAATAAAGCAAAGCTCGATTATACCGAGCGAGAAAATTATCGGGCTCGCTGCGCAAGACGTAACTGAAGTCATCTATGGCCTTATTATTGTCACCCACCTCAGTTCGCAACAAGCCTCGGTTAAAATGTGCAGCAATATTGGTTGGATCCAAACCAAGAGCATAGTCATAATCGGCCATTGCCCCAAAGTAATCATCAAGATTGTATTTCATATATGCCCTATTAATGAAATATCCCGCATAGTGCGGTTCAAGCTTTATTGCCTCATCCATATCGGCAAGTGCTGCCGTAAAATCCTTGTTGTATTCCATATTAATTTCTGCACGCATCACATACGCACTCGGAATGGTTTTACTGATAGAAATACTTTTGTCAATGTCGGCAATAGCAGCAACCGTGTCATGCTGCAACAAGCGCAACTGGGCATGACCAAGATAAGCATTGGCATAGTTAGGATAAATCTTAAGTAGTTTGGAATAAGTAGAGTCGGCCTGTTCATACTGCTTTATTTCACATTCGCTCACAGCCTTATTCATTAGAAACACACGATGCTCGGGCATATGCTTCAAGCCCTCGTTATAGTCGGCAATTGCACCTTCATAATCTTTCAGGGTCTGTCGGGCAATACCACGTACCTGATAAGCATCAACTATAAACGGGTTGCGTGCTATGGCAAGAGAGCAATCCTCTTCAGCACCTTTGTAATCTTCCAGTTCCAATTTGGCAATAGCCCTGTAAAAATAAGGATCCGCAAGATATGGCTTTGCCTTAATGACTTGGTTGAAATACTGAATCGACAAAATGTAATCTTCAAAGTAAAGAGCGTTGCGCCCGATGTTCATCACTTGGTCGGTATTGATTTGAGCTGCACTTTTAAACACCCCGGCAACAACAATCACAATGAACAATAACATAATGCGAAAATACGCAAGTGACCTTGAAGGTGTATTTATTTCCATACTTTTCGTATAAGCGTTTGTTTGCTATGAAATGACCTATTTTCATAAATCCGTTAAGAAGCCTCCACGGCAACCGCAAAGATAATATTATTTATCCTAATGCCAATCGGCACTATATGTTTTTTATATTTTTCAACCATAACCACAATGCTTCTCTGTCCTTTATCGTTATCCGTTCATTCCTTTTTGTTTATTTCACTCAAAAATGACCAAAACCGTACCTGTTCTATAGATTTACACCACTCACAAGGCTGATGACTATCACATGACATGCCATATAAGTACTCTAAACCAAAATAAGTGAAAAATCAACTATATATACCTACTATTTATGATAATTCCTGTAATATCCACATTTCAGAAAATAACTAACTTTGCATAAAATTATTTGTATGCCTAAAAAGATTATTTTAGCAACTGTTCTGTTTTTTTTCAATCTGACGGCTATTGCACAGATTGTCAGCAGTGATGTCGTAAGCAGTTTCAATGCTGACAGCATTAGGGCAGAATTCGACAATGGTCCATATTTCACATTATTCCGCGACAACTATTTTATTGCCGGTACATCAGTCGGCAGCAAACCTACGCGAACCAACTCAGATGTCAAATTCCAAATAAGCATAGCCCAACGGCTCACAAAAAGCACGCTCCCATTCAACACATATCTGTTCCTCACCTATTCTCAAAAATGTATGTGGAACGTATTTGAAGAATCACTGCCGATGCGCGACCTTAATTTCAACCCCGGCATAGGAATTGCCAAACTTCTCATAGTAAAAGATAAATTAATTGGGAAAGCAATGCTTATGATAGAACACGAATCGAACGGGCGTGATGGTGATGAATCACGCAGTTGGAACAAGATATCGTTGGCTGCAAACATCTATATCGACCCTCTATTTATGATACATGGCAAATATTGGATACCAATCATAGATGGCGAAAACAACAAAGATATATTGAAATATTGTGGGTTATACCAAACTGGAATACAAGTGACTTCACGTGACCGCCGCTTGGGTATGGCAATAATAGCAATCAAACGGAAAGGGTGGAATTTCAACTTCAACCTCATAGTTGAACTCAATTACCGGCTCTTTAAAAAAGACAATCAGTATCTGTTTTTACAGTATTATAATGGATATGGTGAAAACCTCCTTGATTACAACCAATTTCATTCACGCTTGCGTGCCGGAATTGTCATAAAGCCAAATTTCTTCAGCGATTACTAACGCATGATTATATATCCCGACAACATTATCTTCTTGTTACCACAACTCAACTTTAGGCTCTATTATACGCATGACTGATTCTCCTTTCTTTTTATTAGGCATATTAGATTTGAAGATTACAAAGTGTTCTCATCTTAATATGAGGGCCTTTCAATTATGCTCACGTCCGGAAATTTGGAAAGGCAACCGTAATATCACCCAAAAGAAACACTGCAAACTTTGCATTGCCAGCAATGAAACTATACCTACGTTCATAGCCGCCAACCAAGAGCGACAACAATAAATTTACCGTCCATGTAAATATTCAACCAATTTTTGCACGGCACGACCACGGTGGCTGATGCCGTTTTTTTGTTCATGGGTCATTTCGGCAAACGACATTCCACAACTTTCAGGCTCGAAAATACTGTCATAGCCAAATCCATCGTTACCACGCCTCTGTTCCAATATTGCACCACGCACTTCTCCTTCAAACGTTTTAATTTCATTGCCTATACATAATGCTATGACTGTAACAAATCGCGCCCGACGGTCGGCAATACCATCCATAAGCCGTAATACTTTGTCTATATTACGTTCGCTGTCACAATCATCTCCTGCAAAACGAGCCGAATACACCCCCGGTGCCCCATCAAGAGCATCTATCATTAGTCCTGTGTCATCGGCAAAGCAATCATACCCATACTTTTCTTTCACATACATTGCTTTTATAAGAGCATTACCCTTTATGGTATCGGCATTCTCTTCAATGTCATCATGACACCCTATATCGACAAGCCCCAACACTTCGAATCCTTTTTCCGACAACATTTCCTGCAACTCTCGCAGCTTGTTCCTGTTATTCGTGGCAAAGACTATTTTCATATAAACACACAATGTCTTTCAAAAGCGGAAACCAAGTGTCCACACTATTTGGTTATCATAATTATTGACGCGCGCCGTCGGAGCCATGAGGCTGGTGCCATCGCTATAAATGGTTGGAGAAAAAGCATGGTAATCACTCTGCCGGTCGCGATGAACAAATGCAAAGTCGGTATAAAATTGCTTGAACCTATATCCGAGACCAAACGTTATGTGCAGTATATTGTTTTCTGTTTCATAACTTGCCGGCAAGAGCGTTGTATAAACATTTTCCTTATTGTCACGAACGCTCTGCGTAGATGCCGAAGTTTGATAGGAATATCCTGCACGAATACTGAAATTATTGGTCAATCTATATTCGGCACCTATCTTAAATATATGTGAAGCGTGATAATAATTTTTAACATCACTATTCACATCAGCATAGCTGTAACCATACTCATCTTCAGCTTCCATCGTCTGATAACCTACATACTCATAATCGAAACTCAATATTCCCTTATTACCCAATACAGTAGCAGCACTTGCCACAAATCTCCACGGAGTGCGCAAATGGTAATTAAACTTGGCAATATACCCGTCATTCACATAAGCAAATCCACTATTTACATAGCCATCCGCGCTATAATAATATTCTGTATCAGCAAAATATTCGTTTGTCAACGAATAATATGTGGGCGTATGAAAAGCAAAGCCAAGCCTTAATTCGTTGATAGGCTTTATTATCACACCAAGTTTGAAATTTACTCCCGTACCCGTTGTACGACTGTAATTATGGACATTATAATCGGCATTCCCTACCCTTATCTCTTCAGCCCCGTTCAAATCATCGGGATACACAGCGACGTATGCATCCTGCAAATTCTCACCGTAATACGTGTCTATATTATGCTCAATGGAACTGATTCCCAAGCTCATACCCCAATACACCACATTCGATACGTTACCACCGAAGTTAAACGTAAATTCATCGATTCCCCCCGACTCTATAGTTTCAAATGATGCCGAACCACTTGTACCATCACCCAATAAGCCTTGAAAATCATCATCACCTGATACGGTATTCGTAATGTAGGAATTATAAGCAAGAATCTCCATCCAACTGGCAGTGCCATCCAAATACGGATTAAAATTGTTATCAAACATCATGTCGCCTACGGTTGCATAACTATCATATGAAATGCCGGCAATATAATTTGATAATGAATTGTTGAGTGCAGCTACCGAGCCACGATAATGGCGATTGAACGATGCCGCACGGTTATAGGTAAAGCCCCAGTTAATGTTTGGCATTATTTCGGAATCCAACCGCATAGTTCCAACATAACCGGCATTGTTACAATAGAATTTAAAACGATTGGTCGTTACGCTCGACGAGTTGTTTTCGACCGTAGTTGAACCTATGTTGAAATCCATGGTCAAACTGACATCCGAACTACGATAAACGCCAATTCCCCCAGGATTAAGATTGATTGCAGAAAGGTCGCCACCCAATGCACCAAAAGCACCTGCCATAGACATATAACGAGCAGTGCCTTTCATTTCACGTTGTGAAAATTGATATAGGTCAAAAGCCGATTGCGCCATCACCAACGATGCCATTGGCAACAATAGCATTGCTGATATAATGTATTTTTTCATAATTTGTGACTTTTCTGATAATTGATATTTTTAAATGACTGTGCCGCCCAATTAAAGACGGCACAAGCCTTATACGGTTGATATACAATCACTGTTGTTCTCAAGCATTCCACTATCTGCGACCTCCACCGCTTCGACCGCCCCCACCGTCGCCGCGTGTACCGCTACTGCTGCGCATTGTTCCACTACTGCGCGAAGAAGAACGATAACTGCTATTTCCACTTTTATTATAATTTGTGGCACTACGCGTCGTTGCCGAGCGGTAGCGACTCGTAGCATTGGAAGTCGATGTGCTATTGCCGGAACGATAATATGATGTGCCACGACTTGTCGTACGGTATCCGCTCTGGCTGGTTCCTAATGAGGTTGCCGACCGATTTGCAGTTGAACGTCTATTCAATTGATTACTCCGCTTTTCGGTCGTAGTCGTATTTTTCACTGACGTTGTTTGTTTGCGTGAGGTTGTAGTACGGTTAATTCGATTACTGCTATTGTTTGCCGCATTTAATCGATTGGCAGAACTTGTTGCAACACGATTATCGGTTGAGGAATTACTTGAAGTGGCTGCACTCATGCGATTTACACGTGCCTTGTAACGATTTATTGCTTCACTATTGCTCGAGATCCTGCCATTAGTCGCAACTCCTTGTTGCTGACGTTGTGTATTTGTAGCCATACTACTGTTTGAAACCGCCTTCCGGGCAGTTCCGGAACCGGCACCTGTTGTTGCCAACCGGCGGTTGTTAACCGATGTTGCCCGCATCCCATTGGCAGACATGCCCCTACGCCCCGCATCGGCATACAACTGACGACCTCCGCGAGTATAATTCATTGGCTGAACCGGATGCCACCAGTCATGATAATGGTGGTGATGTGCATAATGGTATCCCCAACCCCATCCCCAATACGGGCGATACCATGATGTATAATACCAATACGGATAATAATACCATGGATCGTAGTACCAAGGATCATACCACGGGTCGTACCAACTTAAACCTACTCCCCATCCCCACAATGCAGTACCCCAAAGACCGACATAAGTTGTAGCAGGAGTACCAACAATAATATTAACGTCGGGACGAGTGTACACATACAGATTCACAGCATCTTCATCTTCGCAATCGGCAATCACGTCGGCATTGTGGAAACGTCGTATGCGTTCGGTGTACTGAAATGAATCGCTGTCAACAAGCGTCGTATCGACATACACAGTGTCGCAGTCATCATACTCTTGCATTACATAACTGCCACGCCTGTTATACTCATCCACATCCCTCATATCGATAATGGTGCTATGCCATCCATCCGACTCTTGATCGTCAAGATCATAATCTACAACGTTTGCCGATGCCGTCTCTGTGGATTCCTTTTCGTTTTCTGCAGTTCCTTTCGAACTGTTATAATAAATATCATCGTAATCATAGTCCTGCGCTGCAGCTCCAAACACTGCAACAAAGAACAATGCCAATATTTGCAATAACCGTAGTTTCATGACTTTAATTCTCTTTAGTTAGTTTATTTTTTAGATGCACTTTCTCATCGTAAGTTTAATTTCCGATTATAAAAGTATATATTTATTTTGTAAAAACAACATTACGTGCTATTTTTGTAGCAAAATTTGGCATATCTTAACAAGTATGATGCATGAGTAAGTAATAGTAAAGTGCATACAAGTGCATAATAGTATGGAATCTTTTTTTCAATAAAACTTTTTATGACAAAAACAACAGTACGTATTTTATCAGGTACGATGATAGCGTCATTGTGCCTGACTGCCTGCGATGGGGATTACGACTTGTCGAAAGACATCAATTCCGACATCAAGATAGGGCAAAACTTCAGAATTCCGGTGGGTCGTACCGACACCATCTATCTTGAACGAATCATTGAAGAGTCTGAAACCGTCATCGATAACAACGGAGTTTATGAAGTAACATCAACCGGTTCTGCTTCATCATCGGTAGGTCCGTTGGAAAGTGTCACAATCAATAATTTTGCTCCTACGTTCTCAACCGTTGATATTTCCATTCCTGAATCGGGAACATTTCCCTCCGGCTCAGTGATAAGTGTCGATCCGATAAGAACAACCGGTACATACGACATTGACGAAGAACTCCCCGAGGAAGTGGAAGAATTGTATGGAGTTAAATTTCCCGACAGTGAACCTGTGACCACCTTCCTTGAAATCAACATCCCTAACTATCCCAATGGCGTTGAAACTGTGACATTTCACAACCTCACCATGACATTCCCCGACTTTGCACGTTTGGACAATGGGACCAACCTATTTATCATTGATGAAGTACAACTCAATTCTGAATCGCGCACAATGAGATATAATGTCGAAATAGCATACCTGCTTATTGACGAAAATGAGCAAAACAATTATATCAAAGATGTAAACGAACGCAAACATTTGATTGTATCCGATGATTTAATTATAACAGCCGAAACATCATTAACACTAAGTGGCGAGGTAACATCGCAGAACTTCGAAGTCGAATTTGAATATTACGTTACGGACGATGTAGAAGTCGAGGCGATATCCGGATTTTTTAATACAACCGCCAACATCAGCACCAACATAACACTCAACGACATTCCCGACTTCTTGACAACAGGCAGCACTTCATTCTCTCCGGAAGAAGTGTATATGTATATCGACCTGTTTAATCCGGTCAATACATTCGGAGCCTTCAATCTCGACATGACTTCTGTTAAGGACAATCTATACAGCTCAGTATCAACACATATCGATGAGATTCAACCTGACATGACAAACAACATACTCTTGTGCAATTTCAATGCAGATATCGATGGATACACAACCATCGAGAATCCCGACTTTGTCAATTTATTCCAATTCGTACCCGACAACATTGTCATCGAATCAGATGATCTGACATTAACTAGTCGTGACCACGAAACACATATGATAAATTTGAATGAAGAATATGCCGTACAAGCCGATTACCAAGTCGTTATACCTTTCAGATTCAGTAGCCTGTACATTGAATACACCGACTCTATCGACAATTTGCTTTCCGACCTTGAAGATGTGACCGACAAGACCGACTGCCTGATAGTGACAGGTACCGGAATTACCAATATCCCCGTCAATATGGAAGCAAGTGTCCGCCTCTTCGACTACTCGGGTAACGAAGAGCTTACCGACAGCATAGACATCAATCTCGACAACTTCCGATTCGTGGCATCAACTAATGACGAAGAAACGGCTAACGATCTTGAAATATCGCTCACAGAACGTGTTGGCTCAAATGCACTTGAACGTCTTGACAAAATCATTTACACTATTACTTCGGTCAATGAAGAAGGAAGTAGTAATGTAGTTTTGCGCCCAAAACAATACTTGCTGATAAAAGACATATTTGTCGAAATTCCCGATGGCATAAAAATATCGCTATAACCCACAAACAATAGAATCATGAATAAGTTCAAATTATATATAGTTGCAGCCATTGTGCTTGCAACGTACACTGTAAATGCCCAAACGTTGCACTCTCTATATTTTCTTGAAGGTAACAACCAACGACACTTGCTCAACCCTGCATTTCAATCTGAAAGCAATTATGTGACATTCCCCTTTTTGGGAAACTTAAATGTCACTCTTAATTCAAATGTAGGTCTCGGAACATTCTTTTATCCGCAGGGCGACGAAATGCTTACATTAATGCACGAAAGTATTTCATCGAGCGAAGCAATGTCGAAAATCAAATCTACAAACGTGATTGAAGCCGATATTAACATTAACATAATGACAGTCGGCTTCAATAAATGGGGCGGCAGCAACACCATTGGGCTGTCTATACGGAGCCAAAGTGGCGTTTACCTTCCATACGAAATATTCCAATTCTTGAAAGAGGGTCAAACCGCATCTACCCAAGAATATAACATCAACAATGTCAACGTACAAACTCAAAACTACGTTGAACTTGCCTTAGGCCATGCACGCGACATCAACAACAAGCTGTCGGTGGGTGGAAAAGTGAAATTTCTCTTTGGAGGTTTATATGCAGAAGCCAACGCCGAAAACATGAGAATTTATATGTCGGACGATGAATGGCGCATCAATGAGCGTAGTACCCTCGTCGGTTCGAAAGGCTTTAATTTCGAGTATGACGAGGACGGCAATATCAACGGCCTCGATATGAGCGGATTTGGCTTGGCAGGCTTCGGACTCGGACTTGACCTCGGTGCCGTGTATCGCATCAATGAAGAAGCCACAGTTTCACTTGCCGTTACTGATATAGGTTTTATCTCTTGGAACAACTGTTCTATGGCCGAAAACCGTAATCAAGAATTTATCTATACCGGATTCGACAATATTGGCGTAGAGGACAATCCCGATGGCAGTAATGATTTCGAAGATGCTGCTGATGAATTAGGCGATCAACTGGAAGACTTGGTTAACTATTACGACAGTGGGAAAGGTAGCAAAACCACATCGTTGTACACTACAATACGTGCAGCAGGTGAATATGGAATACTGGCAAATAAAATCTCTTTCGGTTTACTTACCTCAGTACGTCTTGGAGCTCCCCGCACATGGGTTGAGGCTATGGTGACAGCCAATTTTCGCCCCACGTCTTGGTTTAATGCCGCAGTTAACGGTTCTTTCTCAAACATCAGCAATTCTATGGGCGCAACGCTGAATTTTCATCCGAAGAAAGTTAATTTTTTCATTGGTACCGACTACGTTATTGCAAAATTCAGCAAGCAAATAATCCCTGTCAATGCAGCAAAATTCAACATGGCATTTGGCCTTAGCTTCAATTATTAAAATAATTAAGATGCCAATACAAAGATGCGCCACCAATTGAGCTTGATGGTAATATAGTCACACAAATGTTTTTCTGTGACATTTACATATTTTATTTACCCCTTCTCCCAAACTTGGTAGAGGGGGCTTTTCGCAATAAGGAATGGTCACACAATATCTTCCTACCCCATATAACAATCACAATCACCGTAACAACAAAGCTCACAAGCGCAATAAAGGGAAACTCACCCTCACCGGGCACGCCATAAGTTTCAAAATAGGCAAAAGATGGATAGTGTAATGCGACATATCCAAATATGACAACCACAGAATTATTAAAGGCATGAGCCAATACCGGCAACCACAACGAACCTCCTTTCCATGCAAGATAGCCGAAAAATGCGCCAAGCAACATACGTGGTAAAAATCCGTAAAACTGAAAATGAAGGGCACTGAATATTATGGCGGTTATCCATATTGCCGCATGACCGTTTATTCCTCGCAATAAGAATATGCGTTGCTGCGCACCTCTGAAAAACATTTCCTCTCCCAACCCTGTCAGCACACCCACCAACAGCACCGACACAATCAGCATCCCTGCAGACCGGACTGACAACAACTCATCAGTGACGGCTCGTGCCGCAGCCTCAGTGCTACGAAACCATTGCTCAATAGACGAATCGGGCAAATCGATGGATTCATTCAAATACACCAAATAATTAAGGGCAGGCATCGAAATCACCATCACGGCCAGTACAAACAGCGCAGGCTTCCATTTTAGTCCTGTGCTCAATCCTAAAAACGCAATTGGCCGAGGAGTAATACAATAGGCCGTCAATAATGCCGGCAGCATAAATACACACACGTTTTGCACGGCAGTTGATAAAAAAATCAGCATTATGCGGTCCTTTACCATTCCTCCAAACCATGACGTAATACTCGCAGTCAGTAAAAGGCACACGATAAATGTCCCCCAAAAGAGCAAAATACGTTTATTATAAGACAAATATTCCTTGCGGTAAGGTAACTCATTCATAATCTTGAAATTTTCCACAAAAATAATTAAATTGCAACAATTACGAGTACGGATTGGGAATTAATGACTAACTTTAGCATTGACATATTACATTAATATGTCCCTTTTATAACTTTATGAAAGAACAAAAACTAAGGAGGATTCTGTTATGAAAAACATTATGAATTTTTTTATCATGGCAGCATTGTTGCTCATTGTATCGGCACAGTCAATGTCTGCACAAGACTTGAAACAAGTCACAAATATACCTGAGAATGAGACAAACGAAGAACGTAAAATTCGTGAAAAACGACTTGAACAGTTGCGTGACTCCATTGCTTTCATCGAGGCAAATATGGCCATCGATTCGAGTTATTTTGTAATTACAGCCAACCGTATTTTACTTAATGGAAGAATCAACATAATGGCTCCGGAATCGAGCACTAATTTCATCTTGGTGCAAGGTGACCATGCAATCATACAACTTGCAACAAATAAAGGCTTCAGCGGATTAAACGGCCTCGGTGGAATAACCGTAGAAGGATCTGTAAACAATCGCAAGAAAGAAATTGCAAAAAACGGAAACATATACTACACTTTCAGCGTAAATGGTACTGCAATTTCTGCACAAATCAGCATAACGGTTTACAAAAACAGCAATCAGTCAATGGTATTTGTCAATCCTAACTTCAATTCAAATGATATGACGGTTTACGGACCTCTCATTCCGTATGACCACCAGAATGGCGACAGTTTTGGCAAGCACGTGTATAAAGGCAAATCCATTCCATAATGGGTAGTGGAAAAATAGAGTTGTGTAAAAGCATCAAGGTCTGACAAGCCGAAAAATATGAGCATCATCTACCACTTTGGGTATTTCATGCTCATAATGGGTCACATATACCAACGAAACACCATCATTTGCCGTTATCTGCTCTATAGCCCGAGCCACAATGGATTTACGCACCATATCAAGCCCGTGCAGCGGCTCATCAAGAATCAAAAGTGAAGCCCGACGGGCAAATGTTCGGGCAATAAGTGCAAGACGTTGTTCACCCGATGACAATGTATTAAAATAACGTCCTGCAAGATTTTCAAGTCCGAAAGCCACTATCCATTGCATTGCCGTAGCCTTTTGCTCCTCATCTATTCGGCGGAAACAGCCAATATTGTCATGCAAACCCGATGCCACTACACTGAGCAACGTTTCACCATTGTTGAAATACAAGTGCATCTCCGGAGAAACATATCCTATGCGTCGCTTTATTTCCCAAATGCTCTCCCCCGTACCACGACGTCGGTCGAAGATTGTTATGTCGTTGCAATATCCTTGAGGGTTATCGGCATACACAAGGCTGAGCAAAGTCGATTTACCGGAGCCATTCTTGCCGAGTAATGCCCATTTTTCTCCGGCTGTCACTCGCCACGAAACGTCATGTAAAATAAGATTGTTCCCATATGCCACATTACAGTGGTCAAGAGAGAAAGCCATGTGATAGTCAACAGGTATTTTAGGCTTTGTTTCCGGTAAATTTAATTTTTTTATGTTATCAAATAACTCCCCAACCAATAATTTTACTTGCTCCATACCCATCTCTTTCACTGCAATCATTTCACCGACCGTAAGATTTTTCATCGGTAACACATAATCGGTATAATCCGGTATGTCGATAGGATTACATAAAAGCAGCATCACGGCAGTACCACGACCGGCCAGATCGGCAATCAAGCCATTGAACAAATCACGAGAACCGGCATCAAGGCCTATATACGGATTGTCGATAATGAGCAAGTCGGTTTTTTCAGTGAGCATATTTATAATCAAAAACTTACGCAATTCACCACTCGACAGATAATTGACACGCTTATGTCGCACATCGTCAATCGAAAGTGAACGGCACAATTCCAGCCATGCACTCTCGCTTATCTTTCCACTCATAAGTTCATCCACAGTGGGAATGCAATCGTTGGCCGTGGATTCAAATCGCTGTTGATAGTATGTATCGTTGCATCCTGTGAGGGAATGAATATCGGTAAATTCAATGCTTTTTATACACAACGACCTTTTATCGCCAACGATACGATTCATTCCAATATTCCATCCTTTTTCCAAAATCTTTCCAAGCGTGGTTTTGCCTGAGCCATTCTCCCCTATTACAACATAAGTCATCCCCGCTCTGATTTCAAAATGATACGGACTGGCAAGTTTCACTCCCGTATATTGTAATGTATTGCTCTCCGCACGTAATAAAATTTTTTCACCATTAATCCCAATTCGATTATTCATTGCAGTCCCTCCCAAGTAAATATTCAAGACTTGTTCTGACATTTTTTAATTGACATTTTGCCTTTTATTTGGCAATATAGCTTTGGATCTTTCTTCTATGTTATTTTCCAACCGTTTGAATCAATAATTTCAAAGGATTATATAACAATGTTGTAAGCTAACAACTACATCTTACAAAGATAGCATAAAGCTATGAAAATTTACAGAATTCGGCTGTATATATCGTGATAAACAAACTATCGCGCACAGCCCCGAAGGTTGCATAAAAAGCCGCAAAAGTAAACCTTGAGCATAAAAAACATACGGCCATACTAATAAAAATCCTTGAGGCTGCTCACGCAGACCCAAGGACAAAGTGGTAAGTCGTAGTGTACAAGAGTTATTTACAAAATATTATAAAACCAAATAATTAAAGGACTTTATGTATATTACTACTCTCTATATTGCTTTATGCTAACTTCTTTATTATCCAGTAACCGGCAACTATTTGCAACAAGATACCCGGCAGACCGATAGTGAGGTCTTGCAATGCGGCAGAAAACGACGAAGTCATTCCCCACTCAATTATCGACCCAACAATCTGATATGCCAATACAACAGCCGCAACAGTCAACAAATTGAAATTCTTGAACACCTTGGTTGCAATACATGCCGCAGCAACAAGCAGTATTGATTTAACAAGTATAATTGGCAACATGGCATCACCCGGCATACCAAACAAGAGATTATTAACAATGGGCGATGCTATAGCCGTAATCAATCCAACCTTCCAACCATACTTATATGCTGCAATAAGCGTAAAAAAGTATATGGGCAGCCACATCAATCCTCCTTGAGGCATCAAGTGGCATAATTGAGGTAATATCAAGTTGCCTGCCACAAACAGCATTATATACAAGTATGTCTTTAACTCACTGTAATTTAATGTGTAAAATTTTACGCTTTGTGTTGTTGCCATAATATTAACCATTTAATTGTAATTTCTCATTTTTTTCTTTGCATTTCCAAGATAAATTTCTCTATCAACGGTAAAGCTTCGGAAGCAGTAGAGGCCTGCAAAGTCAGTTTTTCCAACGGACAAATATCATTGCCCGTGCGGTTGATTATATTCTCAACAAGTTTGTCGTAACTCACTTCCACATTCCCATGTCGCAACATTTCTATTGCCGGACGACTCACTACATCGCTATACAACCGCTTTACTCCTCCAAGTACTATCAATGCCGCCGCACCTTTTCCAACAACTTTGTCGACAACTGTAGCATTTTTAAGTACATCGGGTGAAATTTTCAATAAATTGTAAAGGTCGATTACACCACGATTACGGCAATAAATCAACTCACCGTTGCTACTCTTTATAACGCACGAAAGATTGTTTTCGTGTAATATTTTTATTAAATCATCAATATCCATTCAAAAAACAGAAGATATTCAATATATCTTTTTATATCTTTCATTTCACTTACAAAAGTATACCTGTTACAATATATCTTTTGTACCTATTTTACCTTTTTTGTTACCATATTTACCGACTCGGCTTATTGACATTGAATTTCATGAACTCCATCGTAAGCGCATCGAATGTCAACACTTGATTTACGAGCGACTCCCCCATCCCAAGCAACAATTTCACCACTTCAATTGCCTGAATGGTACCTATAACTCCCGGTACCGCCCCAAACACGCCATCGTTAACAGCATCATGTGACTGATGTCCAACCGAGGCAAACAAATCACGCAAAGTGGCACTTCCGGGAATGATGGTCATCACATTGCCGCAAAATCGGCTTACCCCCCCATGCACAAGCGGCACCCCAATCTTAACGCAAATATCGTTGATGAAAAATTTAGATGCTGCATTGTCGGTACAATCTACCACCACATCGCAACCATCAATTAACGACTGTGCATTATCAGCGTCGAAATATGCTTGATATATGGTAACATCCACATCAGGGTTCAGAGAAACTGCTTTCTCTCGTGCCGACAACACTTTAGCACGCTTTAAATCTTTCGTAAAATGCAGGATCTGGCGTTGAAGATTGGAAAGTTCTACAATATCACTATCGACAACCACCAAATGCCCCACACCGACTGCTGCAAGATACAAGATTACAGGAGAACCCAGTCCGCCGGCACCAATTACCAAAACACGTGACTGCAACAACTTTCGCTGTCCATCCTCGCCAATCTGCGGCAACATCAAATGCTTCTTATATCGTTCTGCAAAGTCTTTTCCACCTATTTCCATAATGCAAATTTACTTAATCGTGCCACACCATACAAATTGAAATACACAATTCATCGATAGTAACCTATGCCCATATCAAATTAGCCAAGTGTAATTTGTTATTACTTGCAAGTTGCATTAACTTTGCAAAAAATATCGATATGAAAACAAGAGAGGAATTGATAGATGAATTGCTTGACTTGGCTTTTGCCGAAGATATCGGTGACGGCGACCATACAACATTGTGCTGTATCCCTGCAGATGAAATAGGCAAGTCGCGATTGATTATAAAAGAAGAAGGCATATTGGCCGGGGTGGAAATTGCCAAAATGGTTTTTGAACGATTTGACAAAGACCTGAAAATGACTGTATTTATCAATGACGGTACATATGTTAAACGCGGAGATATAGCATTTGAAGTAGAAGGTAAAGTACAATCGTTGCTACAAACCGAGCGACTTATGCTTAACATCATGCAGCGTATGAGCGGCATAGCCACTGTGACACATAAGTATATGGAAGAGCTTAAAGGATTAAAAACGAAAGTGCTCGATACGCGAAAGACCACTCCGGGAATGCGTTTGCTTGAAAAGGAAGCCGTGAAAATAGGTGGAGGCATGAATCACCGAATTGGACTGTTCGACATGATTCTATTGAAAGATAACCATGTAGACTTCGCTGGTGGTATTGCCAATGCTATCAACAAGGCTCATGAATATCTTAAACAAACAGGCAAAAACTTGAAAATAGAAATTGAGGTACGGTCTCTTGATGAACTGCAACAAGTGCTTAACATCGGTGGTGTAGATCGCATAATGCTTGATAATTTTACTCCCGAATTAACACGTGAAGCAGTAAATCTGATAAATGGACGTTATGAAACCGAATCATCGGGCGGCATAACATTTGCCAATTTACGCCAATATGGCGAGTGTGGTGTCGATTACATTTCGGTCGGAGCTTTGACACACTCTGTGAAAGGGCTCGACATGAGTTTTAAGGCTTGCTGAAAAGATTAGTACTACAATAACGTAATAAGTTCTGAAATATGGAATCCGATAAATGATGGTATAATCATATCGGGTTCCAATGTTTTTAACCTATTGGCAGGCAAAGTCGTTGAGAGTGCAATGGTGTGTGCATTGGCAGCTTTCCCTGCCTTTAGCCCATTGACAGAATCTTCAAAAACAAAACATCTTGAAATGTCGATACCGATGGATGCTGCTCCCTTCAAGTAGCATTCGGGATCTGGCTTTGGCCGTGTGATCATATTCCCGTAAATAAAGCCCGAAAAGTAATGTTTTAAGTCGGGATGAGAATGAAACAGACGTTCCATTTTGTCGGGCATGCTGCTTGTGACTATGGCACAAGGGACATTGGCTAACCGTAATTCTTCAAGGAAATCAGTAACTCCTTGAAAAATAACATACGACATCGAAGTTTCAAATTCGTTAAGTTTTTGCTCAATGTCGTACCTGACGACATCACTGTCATAATACGTGTGCAAAATTGTAGGCAGATTACTGCCCTTTATGCTTATTGCATAGTTAGGGATTCCCGTCGGGTATAGCTCCTCTATCCCATTCCAAAATGTAGTGTACCGCGACTCACTGTCAACAATTACACCGTCAACATCGAAGAGGCAGCCCCATTTTTCCATATTATATCAGTATGTATCTTTTATTCTGATTATACGCACTCCTGTGCAGTTGCGATTGCGTCGCAGCATTTCTTTCAAATCATCTTTTTCTATCATTACCATCCCACCTTTCAGAGAAGCATGAAGCAAATGCAACATACCTTTTTCATCAGTGACAATTACACCCATATGAGAAACATCGAGCCCATCTGTTTTTGTAACAAATGCCACAATATCTCCGACTTTTAGTTTTTCT
The DNA here is from genome assembly GCA_964395975.1 of uncultured Muribaculaceae bacterium. Taxonomy (GTDB): domain Bacteria; phylum Bacteroidota; class Bacteroidia; order Bacteroidales; family Muribaculaceae; genus Avimuribaculum. Next base: position 26,325 of record CAYNBZ010000003.1, read on the forward strand.
TTTATTTTTTTTGATTCGACTGCATCTTTGCGTATGTATGGGAAGCGATGCATCCGATAGGCTATCTCAAACGATTTCAGTTGTGCGTATGTAGCACTGTCGGACAATGCCGGATATTCGTCTCGGTGCATACTCATGTAGTCGAGAGTCCTGATTTCATATCTTACATCCGGCAATAACGATGTTACTTCAACTATGTTGCCACGATGGGAATTGTCAACAACCCAATCGCTGAAGTAATGCAGGCGACTGGCATATCCGTTCATTTGTCCGTTACGGTAGCGTACCGATTCAAGGCTGTTGGCAAAGTCGCGCCAAGAGTATCGTCCATTGAGAGTCGTACGAGCGAGTGCATACAGTGTTTCAACAAAAGTGGTGCAATCAAGTTGGTCGATATTAATCGTCAGCAATTCATTCTCACCTTCAAGGGTTTGTGCCGCATATTGAGTCCCTATTAACTCGTTTCCATAGAACACCATCAGTTCATTAGAGTTGGTGAGTTTGCTGTCATATCCTTTTTTGAGTAATTGATTTATCTTAATGGTGTCGTTTTCGCAATGGAAACGCATGTGCTGTTGCGAAAACGCATTTGTCATGGATGATACTAAAAGAATAATAGATGTTATTATATATGCTTTTTTCATATTCGTGAAAGTTTTACTTCACGAAAGTACAAAATATTCGTGATAATCCCACACCTAATATATAATAACTAAAGATTTACAATTAAAAGCAGTGTTTTTAATCCCTTAAATATCATTCTCCATAGCTTGATACGCATAGATATATACAACGAGCCAAAATGCTTTAAAATAACATTTTGACCCGTTATGCGAATATGGTCTCTGGAAAGGGGGAACTTATTTGATTACTTCATTTATGCAAGATATTGCATTAAGAGTACGCGGATAACCTATATACGGAAGGAGTTGCGTTACAACTGCTAAAAGGGTGTCTTTGCCATTGCCCACATTTATGTTACCAACAATGTGTCCTTTTACTTGCGGTTCACAACCGCCAAGTGATATTAAAATGGAGAATGTTAGCAATTCACGCATCTTTTCATCAAAAACAGTACGTGTCTGATAGTCACCAAAACAGTTTGCCGAAAGATACTTTTGAATATGCACCTGGTCGGCAGAGGTCGTTTTATAGTTGTCCTTTATTATTTCACCAAATATACTTACTTGAAGGTCAAGCCCTTTTTGTTGACGGTCGGCTTGTGTGACTATCGAATGGTTGGCAAGGGGTAATTCAATTCCTTTAGATAACAGTATTTCATTGGCCGTTTGCAACAAGTCTTCAACTCGTGGCATTCCACAATATGGGACAGCATGATACAACACTTCTTTTACCTCATCGGGAGAGATTCCGTTGGCAAGTGCCGCTTTTACAAGTTTTGTGAACTCTGTTCCGGTGTTCTGTGCTATGGCTGAGGCTAAAGTCACAAGAATTCGAGTGCGAGTATCTATGTCGCCATATTGTTGCGTGTCGCCAAAGGCAAAATTGGTGAATATCTGTGCCAATTCAGGGTCGGTTTTAGCCATTGGATCACTATATCCGGGATACCAAGTGCCAACATTTGCAGTAGCCTCATCGGTAAGTTCTCCACGCCTCGTAGTTGCGGCAGCATATTCCTCATCTGTCACAGGGTCTAACCATGTATTCTTATTGATATCACTATTGCATTCAACAGCAAGATGCGAAAACCAACTGTCGGGGGCGGCACCATGCCAATGAACTACGTTTGGTGCGATTTCTATTACATCACCCGGTAAGAGCAATTGCGCGGGCTTGTCTTTTTCCTGATAATATCCGCGTCCACCCACGGCAATAAGTATTTGGCCTCCTGTATGACTATGCCAATTGTTGCGACATGATGGTTCAAACGTCACATTTGCGATGTGCGTTTTTAATTCATCGTTATTTATAACCTGAGCAAGAAACGACTTACCGGTAAAATACTGAGCATAAGCATCATTGGCATTTCCTGTGGGGAATATGCTAAGGTCTTGAGGTGCTGTGACATTTTTTTCCATAGTTTGAGCATTTGATATGCTTACTGCCGAGAATAGTAATATTGCCATTCTCAAGGTCTTGCCGAAATTATTATTGTTCATAATGGTTATTATTAGCATTACGAAGGTACACAACCTCGGCAACAGGCTGTGTAAACAAATTACAGTATATATAATACAATTTACGGAAAAATCACTTATTGATACCGATGTTCGGTCGTATTTTTCTGGTATCGCGATTATTGCGCCATAAGTCAGGACGGTCGGTTATTATACCATCAACAGGCAGATGTGGTGTGTCCTCAGGACCTGAAAGAGTCCATATTTTAACCTTTTTGCCATTACTATGCAATTTCTCAATCAACCTCCGTGTCACTGAGCGGTAATAGAAATTAAATGAAGTTATGTGGTCGTATTTACGCAAATCGAATGTTGAGAATTGCCTGTCAAACAAGACAGGCAATCCTTTCATACGGAATATGATTAGTTTTTCGAGCCTTATTGAAGGGTCTATACGGTGAACCTCGGCAAGGGATTCATCACTAAAAGACTGTACTGACACCCATTGTGAGGCATCATAGTGACGTATTATTTCTACAAGCCGCCGTTCGATGTCGTATCGCCCGGCTTCATGTTTTATTTCAACCAATAGTTTGCAACGTCCTTTTATGGTTTCGATTATTTCATTAAGGGTCGGTATATGTTCGGGAGTGATATTTCCCGAATTGTCAACGACTTTGAATGTTTGTAATTCTTTGAGTGTGAGGTCGCAGATTTTTCCCATTCCATTGGTCGTTCGGTCGATGCTTTTGTCATGACAAGCCACAAGTTCACCATCAAGTGTCATGCGCACATCTATTTCAATCATTTCGGCTCCATCTGTGATGCCCATTTCAATGCACGACAATGTGTTTTCTGGGCCAAGACCTGCACCGCCTCGGTGTGCGACAATAGTAAGCAAATCCATCTCATAGTTTGAGTAACCACGGCGATAAAACAAGTTGGGAATTATGTTGTATGCGATGTATCCCATTACTATTGCACCGGCTCCGAGTAATATGTTTAGTTTCTTGCTCATATGCTTTACACGTTATCATTTGTCGCAAATATAAAGAAAGAAGATGTGTTTAAGGAAATTTTTCTGCAATAAATTGTTAACGATGCTGATATTGTAATTTTAAACATGCATTTTAGAAAAATTTGTTAGTTATTGCAGTAAGATGTGAATAATGTCTTGCCATGGGTTGTGTGGATGAACAATTCTTTCTGTAATCATGGTAATTTGTGCAGTAATTTATCTACAATGCTATAACAAAATGGCATTAATTTTGCATCATTAATACATATTATTATGGTCATAACACAAAAAAGATATGAAAGAAATCAAGAATTCTGAATTTGGTGGTGAGCGGCCTTTGTTTGCATCTCATGATTTGCATCTTGAGAATGTAACTATACATGCAGGTGAGTCGGCTTTGAAAGAGTGTAGCAATATATATGCCACAGGTTGTCGCTTCGAAGGGAAATATCCATTTTGGCATGTCGATGGTTTCAATATCAGCAATTGTTTATTCACTCCGGGCGCACGTGCGGCTTTGTGGTATTCACGCAATCTTGTCATGACCGACACGCTTGTGGAAGCTCCTAAAATGTTTCGTGAAATGGATGGCATCAAACTTAAAAACGTACGCATTCCCGATGCGCAGGAAACATTGTGGTATTGCCGCAACGTGGATCTTGAGGATGTTGAAGTACATGGTGCCGATTATCTCTTTATGCATAGTGAAAATATCAACATAAACAATTACAAGCAGCAGGGAAATTATTCGTTCCAATATTGTCGCAACGTCGTGATACACAATGCTGTCATAGATTCGAAAGATGCTTTCTGGAACACCGAGAATGTAACAGTATATGACTCGGAGATTTCCGGAGAATATCTTGGTTGGCATTCACACAACTTGAAATTGGTTAATTGTAAAATTTCAGGTACTCAACCTTTGTGCTATGCACACGATCTTATATTGGAGAATTGCACGTTTGAGGATGATTGTGACCTTGCATTCGAGTATAGCAGCGTGTCAGCCGTAATCAACAGTTCGGTACGCAGCGTTAAGAATCCGCGCACAGGATGCATTGTAGCTAAGAGCTATGGCGAAATCATCATTGATGAAAATATAAAGAAACCTGCCGATTGCCAATTGAAATTGGCCGACGGGACACTTGCCATCAAATGAGCAATTGTTGCACGGATATGACATATAATTTCGATAAAATAATACCGAGGCGAGGTTCCAATTCTTATAAGTGGGACAGCGCGGCCGATGACAGAGTGTTGCCGATGTGGGTGGCCGATATGGATTTTCGTACGGCACAGGTTATTATCGATGCTTTGCAGCAGCGTGTGGCTCACGGAATATTTGGTTATACACATGTCCCTGATGAATATTATCATGCTGTAACAGGGTGGTTTGGTCGTCGCCACGGGTGGAATTTTCCACGTGAATGGATGATATACACTTCAGGAGTGGTACCTGCTGTTTCGGCTGTCATAAAAGCTCTTACCGAACCGGGCGACAAGGTTATGGTGCAAACTCCTGTTTATAATTGCTTTTTTTCATCGATTCGTAATAATGGTTGTGTGATGGTGAGCAATCCACTTATAAGGGTTGGAAACACTTATCAAATCGACTTCGATGATATGGAGCATAAAATTATCAACGAGGGGGTGAAAGTGTTCTTGTTGTGTAATCCTCACAACCCTGCAGGACGTGTATGGACTCATGATGAATTATACCACATGGGCAAAATATGCTTCAAACATGGTGTGACAGTGATAAGCGATGAGATACATTGCGAACTTGTGTTCCCCGGACATGTTTACGTTCCTTTTGGTTCGATAAATGACGATTTCGCCATGAAATCGGTGACTTGTGTATCACCAAGCAAATCGTTTAATATTGCCGGGTTACAGATAGCCAACATAATTGCGGCTGATGATGACTTGCGTCGCCGTATCGACAAGGCCATCAATATCAACGAAGTGTGTGATGTGAATCCTTTCGGGGTGATTGCCACAATTGCCGCATACAGCAATGAAGGCGAAGAGTGGCTCATGCAGTTGTTGAAGTACCTGCATGGCAATTATGAATTCATGCGAGCGTTCTGTTCCAACCACTTGCCACAATTCCCGATAATGGAACTTGAAGGGACTTATCTCGTGTGGATGGATTGCTCTGCATTAAGGATGGAATCGGAAAAACTTGAACAGCTGCTTCTGGACAAGACCGGATTATGGCTCAATGCCGGAACAATGTATGGAGCCGAGGGAGAAGGATATATGAGGTGGAACATTGCCTGCCCCCGTTCAATGCTGTTTGACGGATTGAAGCGTTTTGCAGATACTGTGTGCAATTATTGAAAATATTTAATATGGAAGTGGTTAAATTATAGCTCCTAAATATATTTGAAATATGATTAAAAACTATTTAACTAAAATGATGATTGCTGCTGTAACAATGGCTTCGTGTGGCAGTTGTGCAAATGCCCGAAACAGTACCGGCAGTGACAGTTCGTCATCTGTCGATAATACTGCGGCTGATAGCGTGCCTATTGTGTATATGTTTACCGAAATAAATCCGGAAAACTTGGTAAAAATTTATGAAGCTCTTGGACGCAAAACCTCGGGCAAAGTGGCAGTAAAACTTTCAACGGGTGAACCGGGTGGACATAATTTCTTGCAACCTTCTTTGATAAAAGATCTTGTGCAAAAAGTAAACGGAACTATTATCGAATGTAATACTGCATACGGCGGAGGTCGTTCCGATACCGAAAGCCATTACAAAGCTGCACGCGACCACGGATTTACCGACATAGCAACGGTTGATATTATGGATGCCGAGGGTGAAATTCGATTGCCGGTCGAGGGCGGGAAGCACATAGCTTACGACATTGTAGGAGCACACTATACAAACTATGATTTCACCGTTGTATTATCCCATTTCAAAGGACATGCAATGGCCGGTTTCGGAGGAGCAATAAAGAATATATCCATCGGGATAGCTTCTTCGAATGGCAAACGTTGGATTCACTCGGCAGGCACAAGTACAACAGACTGGGGTAACCCCGAACAAACCGACTTTCTTGAAACAATGGCCGAAGCTGCCAAGGCTGTTGCAGACCATTGTGGCAATAATATTTTGTATATAAGCGTTGCAAATAATTTATCGGTAGATTGTGATTGCGATTCATCGCCTGAAGATCCGCAAATGGGTGACATAGGCATTCTTGCTTCTCTCGATCCTGTGGCTCTTGACAAGGCTTGTACCGATCTTGTCCGTTCATCAGAAGATCATGGTAAAATTCATCTCATCGAACGTATCGATTCTCGTCAAGGGATGCACACTCTCGATTATTCCGAACAGATAGGTCTTGGCTGTCAAAAATACAAACTTGTGAAACTCGATTGAACCATTCAATAAATATAAAACAAGCCGCATATTGCTGAATAAACCAATATGCGGCTTGTTTTATGCTCTTTTGCAAATTTTCTCTAATTCAGTACAATCGTTACTACTAACGTTGCAATCGACACCAATGTACTTATGAACTGAATGTCAACGTCAAGGCAGGCTGAATCGACCATGATACACGCGTACGTGATGCGCGTTAGGTTGTACGTAGTGCAGCACTCATGGTAGTTAACCTATACATTGAGATGTTACAAGCTTAAAATAACTCTATTACATACAGTACGTATAGTACACTTAGGATTCATCGAACACATAATTTAAGAAGTCGTTAAATGGTTTCATATACCTGAAATCATCGGCTACACGCTCCACCCAGTCGCCGTCGGTAAAATAGTCATCAGCCACAGGCATCGACACCAGATATTCTTTCATTTTTATGTATTGCCCATAAGGGCTGTTTTTGTCAAACCCTTTGGGCATCGACTTCAGGCTATCACCCGAAAATTGATAGCGTTTCTTAAAGCCGGCATCATTGATAATCGAAAGGAACTCATCGATGTTATCTTCCACCTCGTGTCGCAACTGTGTGAGCAACGGCATCTCCGGACACCACACCCCTCCATGCAGCCCGCTCTCTCCGGGCTGAACATGCAGGTAACAACACCCTTTGAGTGTCTTGCGTCCACCCTGTGCAACTACTGCCGAGAAATAAGTCTTGTAAGGAAGTTTGTTTGGGCTAAACCTTATATCTCTATAAATGCGATATACGCAGTCTTTCGCATCAACACCTTTCAACGTTTCATCATATTCGGCCATCAGGTTTATTAGCCGCTGTACATCATTGACCCACAAGGCTCTTAGTTCGTCGAATTCTGCCTTGTTTTGGTGAAACCACACTCTGTCGTTATTCACTGTCAGCCTGTTTAAATAGTCAAACAGCCGGCACATATAATTATTCGCCTGTTCCATTATTTGTCGATATAACTTATACAAAGTAACAAAAAAATACCGACACAACAAAAAGAATAGCACAGAGTGCAAACCTGTGCTATTCACTAAAATAAAGTACTTGTCGAAATGCAATTTACTATTTTCTGCAAATTGGCATTTCGACAAGTTTTTCTATATCTCCCCTACAAAAGGACTTCTATATCAAAGCAAGTATTAAAATCTGCGCAGCGATAACCCGTAAAAACATCGTCAATGGATATACTGTCGAATAAGCCACAGCCGGAGCATCGTTATTAGCAGTCTTATTACCATAAGCAAGTGCCGGTGGATCGGTATAACTACCCGACAGCAGACCCATTATGGAAAAATAATTGAGTTTGTATTTGCCTCGGGCAATAATTCCCACTATCAACAATGGAATGAACGTTATCAAGAAGCCATAAAGTACCCATTGCAAACCGGTAGCATTAAACACCGTCGCCGCAAAATCCCCTCCGGCAGCAATTCCCACAGATGCAAGAAACAGACAGATACCGATTTCGCGCAAAAGCAAACTTGCAGCCGATGATGTATATGTAACTAATTTTACTTTATAACCGAAGCAACTGATGAGGATAGCCACGATCAGCGGACCACCGGCCAAACCCAATTTCATAGGCACCGACATACCGGGGAACGAAAGAGGAATAGATCCCAACACAATGCCAAGCAATATACCAATAAACATGGTAAACATATTCGGTTGATTGAGACGTTTCACCGAATTTCCCAAACGTTCGGCAAGGCGGTTGATGTCGTTGATATTACCTACTACTGTGATGCGGTCGCCAATCTGCAAAGCAAGATTCGGACTCGCAAGCAAGTCAACACCGGCACGGTTGACGCGTGTGGCATTCAACTTGTAACCCATATGCAATCGAAGCGACCCGATTTTGCGACCCGAATATTCGCTTTTGGTTACCAAAATACGGCGGGAAACTACCGGTCCAGGATTTGTTTCCCAATCTACATCTACCTTATGCCCGATTATCGATTCATATACATATTCATCTTGTTCCGATATCACAATGAGCAATAAGTCATCTTTTTCTATAACGGTATCCGACTTGGGAATGACGATTTCATCACTGTTAGCTTTCTTCATTCGTGAAATAACATAATTGCGATCGATAACATCGTGTAACTGTTTTACCGTTTGATTGTATATCAGCTCATTGGTTACCCTAAACGTTACCACATGCGGCTTGAGTTGGCTCTGCTCGTTTTCTTCGGCAACGCTTTTTTGCTCATCGTCAAGACTTATGCGAAATATGACCTTAATCAGTATCATCGACAAAATGATACCAAGCACCCCAAGCGGATAAGCGGCTGCATATCCCATGGCCATACCTTTAATGCCTTCGGCTGTTGTGGCTGATGCACCCCACACTTCGGTAAGCGTCTGCTGCGCTGCACCGAGTCCGGGGGTATTGGTTACTGCACCCGAAAGCACGCCTACCAAGTTGGACACGCTGATATTTCCACATCCAAAATAAATGGCAAGAGCTACTACTATGTTCAAGAATATAATCAATACTGCAAGTCCATTAAGAATAAGTCCTCCTTTTTTGAACGAAGAAAAGAAACCGGGACCGACTTGCAAACCAATAGAAAAAATGAACAAAATAAGTCCAAACTCCCTAACAAAATGAAGAATTTCGGGGTTTACCGTCAACTGGAAATGACCAACAAGGATACCCACGAAAAGAACGAAAGTGACTCCAAGCGAGACACCAAAAATCTTAATTTTCCCTAATATGACACCAAACGCTATCACAAGCGAGTATAAAAAAATGGCATGAGCGATAGAATTGTTGTCGGTTATTAGTTCAGCAAGCCAACTCATAAAGTGATTGAAAATGTTATTCGTTTTTAGAATTGGCACAAAATTAGTGTTTTATTCCCAATATCTGACAAATACTGCCATTTTTTTCCCATTTTTTGCAATTGCAACCAATGCTGCATATTTGCTTTCAAATTAAAAGGTCGATTTATTTTCTTTCTATACAAGATGTTATATGCAAAACAATCGCCTTACATCCATCAATTTTTGCCACTACGAATAAAAATCTCAACTTTGTTTCCACACCTCAAGATACATGCACTATCAAGCATCAAAATTAGTGGACAATATGCTTTTGTCAACCCTTATCCACCGGCCACGCACAAGTCGGATGAGGAAAATAATGCCGCGGAAGCACAATTCCACACACATGGCAATCCACACGCCCTTTAATCCCATTATCGGGGCAAGCCATGCTGCCAACGTAATCCGCACAGCCCATATACTGAAAAAATTCATTATGCTCGGGACAATGGTGCTGCCTGCTCCGACAAATACTCCATAAGCCACAATGGCTGCTGCAAACATCGGTTCGGCAAACGCCTCAATACGTAAAGCCATCACACCAAGTTCCCTGATTTCTTCTACCGGAGTCATTATACCTATTATCTGCGGTGCTCCAATATACATTGCCACTCCCATTACTCCCATCACAACCATGCCCATCACTACGGTGATGTAAGCAAAACGCCGTGTAAGGTCAAACCTTCTCGCTCCTATACTTTGCCCGACAAGAGTGGTGGCAGCATCTCCGATACCATAACCGGGCATATAACACAGGCTTTCGGCTGTTATGGCAAACGAATTGGCTGCAATGGCAAAAATGCCAAGTGGAGCCACTATCACCGTGCTTATGATTTGCGCACCACATATCACGGCGTGTTCAAGCCCCATTGGCATCCCTATGCGTATGGCCTTGAGCAATGTGGCCTTCCGTGGTATGAAACTTCCGCTATCGGCACGAAGGTTAAGCATGGGAGAACGGCTGCACATATACCACATCATGATGGATGCCGTAACCGTTTCGGCAAGCACGGTGCCAAGTATGGCTCCTTCCACCCCAAGTCCTGCTCCGGGCATTGTCACAGTTGTGCCGAATATTGTCACAGGCCTTGTCTCGAAAATCAAGAAATAATTGAAAATCACATCAAGAATGCACATCAGCACGTTGAGTATGCTTGGCACACGCATATTGCCGCTGCACCTTAACATACCACTTGCAAGGAAATTCAATTGCAACACCGGCAAAAACATGGAATACACAAAAAAATATATCGACGCGTCGCTTCGTATGGCAGGGTCGCCGCCAAGCCATTCGGGCAAATAGTTGCTGATGCCGACACCTATGGCTGCCATCATACACCCGAACAGCAAAACCGATATAATCGACTGCCTCAACACATCTCGTGCATGCTTTATGTCACCTGCACCGATAGCGTGTGCCACTTGCACCGAAAATCCCGTAGCCACAGCCCCGCACAATCCGCTGAAAAGCCATGTGGTGGTTGACATCAGTCCTATCGATGCGGCAGGATTTGCGCCAAGGCTGCCCACCATCGACGCATCAATATACTGCATCGCTATAGAGGAAAATTGAGCCAATATGGATGGCACACTAAGTTGCACTGTGAGCCACATTTGTTGCCTCAGCGTCATAGGTTTCCCTTCCCTTATGAGGGCGAGAAGCCCGTCGCTGCTATTTGTCACGGCTTTCCCCACACCTATTTCTTTTTTAATGAAAACACACGCCCGTATGTAACCATTCGCCATAACCATTCAAGAGGTCCGAACCGAAACCGGCACAACCATAACCGGCACAATATGGCCTCAATGGCATAAACGACAAGAGCTATGGCAAGTACATACACAAGTCCGATATCGGCACCAAGCCCAAATCCTATGCCATAAAACAGTAACATACCTGCCACCGACTGCCCGATGTAACATGTGAGAGCCATCCGTCCAGGTGCTGCAAGCAACCTGAACAAGCTACAATCTTTAATCCGCAAATATATAAGGCACATCGTCGCCACATAAGCAAATCCCACAGGGTACACACTTGCCAGATACAAGACCGAATGCCACGCATTTCCCAACGGATGACCATTCACGGCACTCCATGCATAAACGCACGATAGCGGCAAACCGGCAATCAGTCCTATGGCAGAAATCCTGTTTAGCCAAGGTCGGAATTCTTCAAGACGGGCATAAAGACGATTACGCCCGATGCAATATCCTATAAGGAACAATCCGAATACTTTGAAGTATCGGTTGCCATCGACAAATTCCTGCACACGCACCAATGCTCCCTGCACGAGAAACTCATAAACGCCTCTGTAATCGGCTGCATCGCGCAACCAGTAGGCAAAATTACCATCATTGATGCCATATTTTGCACAGTAATATTGCTGCAACTCTATCACCGGTGCCGACAAGTATATACCTGCCAATTGTGTTACGGTATCGACAACCACAGGCAATAGCAACATTGCCAATGCCCACAAGAGCAACGTGCGATTTGAAGATTTCCCAAACAATGGCAACAACATCCCCATCAGTGCATAAAGCATGAGTATATCGCCGCTCCACAAAAACATCAAGTGCAAGAAGCCAATAATGGCAAGCGACACCATACGGCGGTAAAATATGCTCAACCCATTGGCACCCCTGCGCATGGCGTTTGTAATAATTATCGAAAACCCGATACCGAAAAGCAATGAAAAAATTGTATAGAATTTCCCGTCAACAAAAATGTATAGAATATACTTCGCCACACCGTCAATCGCAGCCGTAGGCATCGATGATGCCGCATCATCATGCAGAAAAGTATAAAGAGAAAATTCGGGAAAGTTGGCAAGTGCTATTCCCATCAGGGCAAAACCCCTCAATATATCGAGAATGGCAAAACGTTCAGACGCTCCTACCGGCATTGCCATGCTATTACCGTGCATCATATAAAATTTATAAATATTGTTGTCTTGGACTGCAAATGTACGACTATTTACGGCAATGTCGATAACAAAATTAACGGCAAACATTACCCCGATTACAGAATCAATCGGCTAAACAACATTCAATCCCGCATCACGCAGCATTTCGCGATATGCCGCAGCTTTCTTTTCAAGCGCAAGCGGATAAGCCCGTGAAGTTGAAGGCATACGATATAACCTCACTACTCGCCCTGCAACTTCTGCCACCGAATAATTTCCCACAGAGGGGGCATCAGTTCCCAACTGACCTGCCGCCACCATTGCAGCCTTTTCTCCTGCCGCAGCAACGACTGTTATTGTGGGATAGCCACATAATATCCCGACGATATCCGTTGGCTCGACAATGTGCAAATACTTGTCGGAGGCATTATCGCGCTCCCGCACCACGCGGCGGGCCGTATCATACATCGCAATATTCATCCCCACTAAAAATCGCTTGATTTCAGCAAGCTTGAAACCGCCATTCGACGTATCAACAAAATGCTCTTTATCTCCAAAAAACACCAACCCCATTACACGCCACATGTCATTTATCTTGTTGGGATAATAGAATGGCATCGACCATCTTTCCGGTTTCGGCGGAAAAGTGCCAAGCATCAACACCCTTGCCCCATCGAACAAGAAAGGCTCAAACGGATGTATTTCGATATTCAGGCTGTTTTCATTCGTCATTGTAAATAATTATATGTGAATGTACGTTTATGCCACATAGGCACACCATTGCATTTAAAGCTTTTTCCGCCCTCAAAAATAGCTGCAATTGCCAAACATTACAAGCATAAAAAAGCAAATCTTCATCGATTCTTATAATGCCGTGTGCAGACAGCCATATATATTTCGTCATGGCATTCGCAAATGCTTGCGATATGCCGTCGGTGACATGCCGAAATGCTTACGGCAATACTTGCCAAAGAATGAAATATTGGGGAAGTTGAGCAAATCGGCAATCTCTTTTATCGATTTGTCGGAATTTTTAAGATAATAACGAATATCCACAAGCACATATTCATAAATCCAATCCAACGCAGTCCTACCACTCACTTGTTTGCATACAGCCGACAAATATTTGGGCGTGATACACAGTTTGTCGGCATACCATGAAACAGTACGTGGTTTTATAGGCATATCGACAAGCAAGTTTATAAACCGTTTGAACAATACCTCACTTTGTTTTACAGTTTTTGAACCGTGCGAAATCGTATCATCGTCTTCATTTGCGAGCAATTCATAAATTATTGCCTTTATTATTGAACCTATTATTTCCTTTTGGTACAACTTATTATGGTCACTTTTGATTTTTATTTTAAGTATGTCACCATAAAGTCTGAACATCATTAATTTCTCCTCACTGTCTATATGTATTATCGGAAATTCTGCAAGACGCAAAGCCCTTTCCCAAAACACGTTCTGAGAAAAATTCTCTACAACTACTCTCTGTGAAATAAATAAAACACTTCCGACGAAATCAGGACTTATTATACAGTTTGTTATAAGTGTGTTCGGACGGCATAATAATATATCCTGAGATGCAATTGTATAAGTTTTTGTATTTATCTCCACCTGCAACTTGCCTTTGACACAAGTAACTATGCCATAAACATCGATTCTTATCGTCCCGTCTATGATCGGCAAATCTCTTATATCTTGGTGAAAAGCTATATCATCATCCTTATAATCCATTTCCTGAAGATTCTGTATTTGGTCTAAACCGACCTCATAAATATTTTCTTTCTCTGAATTCATAATATGCTATTCTTTTTTACGTCACAAACGTAGTCCATTAAAATAGAAAAATATATTTCTAAAACTCATAATTTATAGTATATAAATCTTATTTATAACCTATGAAATATCCATATTATAGTATTTTAGAACACTACATTTAATCTGTTTCCCTGCAATAAAGATTCATTGCCTATGTGCCTTTACGTGGCAAATATCCCAAACTCACAACTAAAAAATCATCCCTGAAACACCGTTAAATTTCTTTTTTGATAATTGGCATTTTTACATTACTTTTGCACACGTGTGTATGTACATAATCAGGCACACAAACATCAATTATTTAACCTAATTATCAAACTATATGGATATTTCGCATATCGAACACATTGGTATAGCCGTAACAAGCCTTGAAGAAGCCATACCTTTTTATGAGAACATACTCGGAGTAAAATGTTTTGCCATCGAAGAAGTAGCCGACCAGAAGGTGAAGACAGCTTTCTTCAAAATAGGACAGACAAAGATTGAATTGCTTGAAGCGACTGCCGAAGACAGTGCCATAGCAAAGTATATCGCATCAAATGGCGGACGTGGTGGAATACAACACATTGCATTTGCAGTGGAAGACGGCGTTGCCAACGCACTTGCCGAGGCCGAAAGCAAAGGTGTGCGCCTCATCGACAAAGCTCCGCGCAAAGGTGCCGAAGGGCTCAACATCGCATTCTTGCACCCGAAATCAACTTGCGGCGCACTGATTGAACTCTGCGAGGATCCTAACAAGTAATCTCGTTTATACACAAACATTTATAACTTTACGTATGAGCACTCAACTCGAAAAAGTACAAGAGCTGATAAGGTTTCGTGAAGAAGCCCGTTTGGGTGGTGGCGAAAAAGCCATCCAGAAGCAGCATGAGAAAGGTAAATACACTGCTCGTGAACGCATTGCGCAACTCGTTGATGAGGGCAGTTTTGAAGAACTCGATATGTTTGTGCGCCATCGTTGCACCAACTTCGGACAAGAAAAGAAATCATTCCCGGGCGATGGTGTAGTAACCGGCTACGGTACCATCGAAGGTCGGCTTGTATATGTGTTTGCACAAGACTTCACCGTGTTTGGTGGCTCGTTGTCCGAGACCATGGCATTAAAGATATGCAAAATCATGGACATGGCAATGAAGATGGGCGCACCGATTATCGGTCTTAACGACTCCGGCGGCGCACGCATCCAAGAAGGTATAAATGCTTTGGGCGGATATGCCGAAATTTTCCAGCGCAATATTCTTGCATCGGGCGTAGTGCCTCAGATTTCAGCAATTCTCGGCCCGTGTGCCGGTGGTGCCGTCTATTCCCCGGCATTGACCGATTTTACCATCATGGCAAAGGGCATTTCATATATGTTCCTCACCGGACCAAAGGTGGTAAAGACCGTGACCGGTGAAGATGTGACCCAAGAAACACTTGGCGGTGCCGAAGTACACGCATCAAAATCGGGCGTTGCCCATTTTGCAGCCGAAGACGGTGAAGAAGCCATAAAAATCATACGCAAGCTCATCAGCTTCATTCCTCAAAACAATCTCGAGGAAACTCCGCTTGTGACTTGCACCGACCCCATCGACCGTCTCGAAGACTCTCTCAACGACATCATTCCCGAATATGCCAACGTGGCATACGACATGTATGAAGTAATCGGAGCCATCATCGACAACGGCGAGTTCCTTGAAGTATCGCGCAATTTCGCCAAAAACATTATCGTCGGCTTTGCACGTTTCAACGGTCAATCAGTAGGTATCGTTGCCAATCAGCCCAAGTGCCTTGCCGGTGTGCTCGACTGCAACGCTTCGCGCAAAGCAGCACGTTTCGTGCGTTTCTGCGATGCATTCAACATTCCCATCGTGTCGCTCGTAGATGTTCCCGGATTCCTTCCCGGTACCGGACAAGAATACAACGGTGTCATCTTGCACGGGGCTAAACTGCTCTATGCCTATGGCGAAGCAACCGTGCCCAAAGTCACCATTACCCTGCGCAAGAGTTACGGCGGTAGCCACATCGTGATGAGTTGTAAGCAATTGCGTGGCGACATGAATTATGCCTGGCCGACTGCCGAAATCGCAGTGATGGGTGCTGCCGGTGCTGCCGAAGTGCTTTACGCACGTGAGGCAAAAACAGCAAAAGACGCTGCAAAAGCAGCAAAAGATGCCGGCAAGCCCGAAGAAGCAACCAAAATCATGGATGACTTCAAAAAGTATATCAGCGAAAAAGAAAAAGAATACAACGACTTGTTCTGCAATCCTTACAACGCAGCCAAGTATGGCTACATCGACGATGTAATCGAGCCGCGCAACACTCGTTTCCGCATCATCCGGGCTTTGCAACAATTGCAAACCAAGAAGGTGATTAATCCTGTCAAAAAGCACGGTAACATTCCTTTGTAACACACTCTCAACATAATTATTTAAAATGAAAATAAAAGGAATAGCATTATTATTGCTGTTGTGCTTCGCCGTCACGGCAACTTCTTTTGCCCAAGGACGCAGGGGACTGCGTATCAACGAGGTGATGGTGCAAAACGACAGTAACTATGTCGATGACTATGGATTGAAGCATGGATGGATAGAGCTTTACAACTCTACCTATAACTATATGGAAATCTCAACCATATTCCTTACCAACGACAAATCAAACCCACGGAAATATCCTGTGCCGCGTGGAGATGTAAGAACCAACATCCCTACTCGGCAACACGTGGTATTCTTTGCCGATAATGAGCCTAATAAGGGTACTTTCCACATTAGCTTCAGCCTTATTCCCGGCATCGATAATTGGATAGGCATTTACGACACCGATGGCACGACGCTGCTCGATGAAGTGATTGTACCGGCATCGCTTGAAGCCAACCAAACGTATGCCCTGAAAAAGGATGGAATTTCATCGCCTGATGGCAAATTCGACCCTCAATACTGGGAAGTTCGCGATGGCAGCAATGAGAAGTATATCACGCCCAACAGCAACAACGTGATTCTCGACACCAACGAGAATATCGAAAAGTTTAGAGAACATGACAGTGCGGGTATCGTAATGACACTTGTAGCCATGCTAATAGTGTTTTCCGCCCTCATTCTGCTCAGCCTGTGCTTCTATCTGTTTGGTTACATCAATGTACGGTCAATACGCCTCAAAAAAGCTATTGCCCACCACGGCGAAGATGTCAGCACTGAATTGGTAGAAAGCATAAGCCACGACTCGGGCGAGGAAATCGCCGCGATCTCTATGGCTCTGTATCAACATCTGAAGACCCACGACCTCGAGGAAACCATCCTCACCATCAACAAGGTGAAACGTATCTACTCGCCATGGAGTTCAAAGATTTATACTCTGCGAGGAACCCCGCAACGCCGTTAATTGTTTAACCTAAATAAAAAACAGAACACAATCAATGAAAATTTATAAATATAAAATCAACGGTAACGACTATAAAGTTGGCATTGGCGATATTGAAAACAACATCGTACAAGTTGAAGTTAACGGCGTACCCTACAAGGTGGAACTTGAGGAGAAAAAAGCCCCGACAGTGAAATCAGTACGTCCGGTGGCAGCACCACGCACCGAAACCGGCCAGAGAATCATCAGCAAACCCACAGTGAAAACTTCGGTATCGACAATCAAATCGCCACTGCCGGGTGTCATCGTCGATATCAAGGTGAAAGTGGGCGACACGCTCAAGAGCGATGACGTGGTAGTCATTCTTGAAGCCATGAAAATGGAAAATGACATCCATGCAGGCAAAAGCGGCGTTGTAAAAGCTATTAACGTAAACAAGGGCGACTCGGTGCTTGAAGGTGCCGACCTCATCACAATAGAATAGTTTCCCATGGATCTGACGACTTTTTTAACCGAAAATTTCCAACAGTTTTGGGAATTTACAGGCTTCCATAATGTTACTTATGAACACCTGATAATGATATGCGTCGGTCTGTTCTTTATGTATCTTGCCATAAAGAAGGACTTCGAGCCGATGCTTCTCGTTCCAATCGGGTTTGGTATTCTTGTGGGCAATATTCCGTTCCAGATGGGTAATGAAATAGGAATCTATGAGGAAGGCTCGGTACTTAACATCCTGTATAACGGTGTGCGCGCCGGTTGGTATCCGCCTCTCATCTTCCTCGGAATCGGCGCAATGACCGATTTCTCTGCCCTGCTGGCCAATCCGAAGTTGATGCTTGTGGGTGCATCCGCACAGTTTGGTATCTTCGGTGCCTACATGGTGGCTCTGCAACTCGGCTTCATGCCCGACCAAGCTGCTGCCATAGCCATTATCGGCGGTGCCGATGGCCCCACTGCAATCTTCTTGTCATCTAAACTTGCCCCCAACTTAATGGGTGCAATTGCCGTATCGGCATACTCATATATGGCTCTTGTCCCCGTTATACAACCACCCATCATGCGGTTGTTTACGACCAAGAAAGAACGCCTTATCCGCATGAAGCCGGCGCGTGCCGTGTCGCAAAACGAAAAGATTCTTTTCCCGATTTTCGGATTGCTGCTAACGTGCTTCTTCGTGCCTTCGGGTCTGCCTCTGTTAGGTATGCTCTTCTTCGGCAACCTGTTGCGTGAGAGCGGTGTTACCACACGCCTCGCCAAGACGGCAAGCAACGCGCTCACCGACATTGTGACCATGCTGCTCGGGCTCACCGTGGGTGCTTCGACTCAGGCATCCGAGTTCTTGACAAAAGAAACCATTCTCATCTTTGCCCTCGGATTTATGGCATTTGTCATAGCATCGGCATCGGGCGTGCTTTTCGTCAAGTTATTCAACCTGTTTCTCAGCAAGGACAAGAAAATCAATCCGCTCATTGGAAATGCCGGTGTATCGGCTGTGCCGATGTCGGCTCGCATCTCCAATAACATGGGATTGAAATACGACCCGTCAAACTACCTGCTCATGCATGCCATGGGTCCTAACGTGGCCGGTGTTATCGGCTCGGCGGTGGCTGCCGGTGTACTTCTCGGCTTCCTCGGCTAAGGGGAGGAAAACCTATTTTCATATTATATTAAGCAGGGAATGGATGGCTGCGCTACTGTTGCAGTCATCCATCCTTTTATCCCCCCGCGCCCCCACTGTAACTTGAATAACGCGTTTTGCCATATAAGGGCATGGCAATACTCCCTTTTTTATCTTATCTTTGTCTATTGCTGCGGCAATACATGAATTTTCTTTCATCAATGAGAGAGTTCTCCGTGTGTCACTCCATAAAATGTAACAACCAATGGCAAAAAAGACCAAATCATTCTCACACATCGAAGCGCAGGACGCACTGGAACACCTGAACGAAACGAAGCCGACAGGCGAAGAACTGGTGTACCACCTGCTGCGCATTTTCGGCGGTTATGGCGACGGCAACATACGCCGCATCCGTGATGGCGTGGGCAACAAGTCGAAGGACGGGCGCACCGTGCTTGTCCCTAGCCTCATTGCATACCGCCCGAAAGAGGTACTCGACTTCTACGATGAAATCAAGGCTATGCAGACCGACCCCAAAATTGCAAGGCATTCACCGCGGCTTTACGTGGTGAGCGACGGCAAGACCATCGTAGCCGTTGACCCGAAAGAACAGGATATTTACGAGAATGAAGTGGGGCTGATGTGGAAAGATTTTGATTTCTTTTATCCCTTGGCCGGTATTGAGAAAATTCGCAACATTGAAGAGGCGGAAGCCGATGTGAAATCTGCCGAACTGATGGCAAAAATTTTCGATGAGGTACGCCGACACAACGACATCAAGGACAAGACGGAGATGCACAACCTCAACATCTTCATGTCGCGTCTGCTCTTCTGCTATTTTGCCGAAGATACGCGGCTGTTTCCCGAACCACAACTGTTCACCAACTCCATCAAGCAGCACACCGCCGAAGACGGTCACGACCTTGCAGAATTTATCGACCGTGCTTTCTTTGCCATGGCCACCGACGACCCTGCCGTGCGTGAGGCCTTGCCGGTGCAGTTTGCCATATTCCCCTACGTCAACGGCGGATTGTTCGAAAATCGTGTGCCGATACCCGTGCTCAGCCGCCGTGCCCGCGTGCTGATGATAAAGTGCGGCGACTTCGACTGGAAAGACATCAACCCCGACATTTTCGGCTCGATGATACAGGCAGTGGTAACGCCGGAGATGCGTGCCGGGCTGGGTATGCATTACACCTCGGTGCCCAACATCATGAAGCTCATCCGCCCACTGTTCCTTGACGGGCTGTATGAAGAGTTCAATGTGGCAAAGGACACTCGCGATGTCAAGCGTCTGCAACGCCTCCTTGCCCGATTAGGAAAAATCAAGTTCTTCGACCCTGCCTGCGGCAGCGGAAACTTCCTCATCGTGAGTTACAAGTGCATCCGCGAACTCGAAATCCTCATTTGGAAACAACTGCGCAACCTTGGCGTGCCCGAACTGCCATTGTCAAATATCAACCTGCAACAGTTCTACGGCATTGAGATTGACGACTTCGCTTGCGACACAGCCACACTTTCGCTCTGGCTTGCCGAGCATCAGATGAATAACAAGTTTGCCGAGGCTTTCGGCATCCGCCCCGATGCCCTTCCCCTGCGCCCGAGCGGTCATATCGTTTGCGGCAATGCCTGCCGGCTGGATTGGAATACAGTTTGTCAGCATACGGCGGAAGATGAAGTCTATGTAATGGGAAATCCTCCGTATCTGGGCAGCAAGCTGCAATCTAAAGAACAGAAAGAAGAAATCGCCTCGGCTTTCGGGCAAGTGAAGAACAGCAAAATCTTAGACTACATTGCTATTTGGTTTAACTGCGCTTCTATATATATCGAAAACTCAAAGTCGAAATTCGCATTCGTCAGCACTAATTCAATTTGTCAAGGCGAACAAATTGCCGTGCTTTGGCCATTGATCTTGAACCGGAAAGAAGAAATTTTCTTTGCATACACTTCTTTCAAGTGGAGCAATAACGCTAAAAACAATGCCGGTGTGACAGTTGTCATAATTGGCGTTGAAAATGAAGATGCCAAAAGTATAAAATCTCTTTTCACCAAAGATAAGGTGACCCGAACAAACTGTATAAGTCCTTATTTGTGTATCGGAAGCAGGACTATTGTCAGCAAACAACTCCATCCTCCCAAAGGGCTGCCTAAAATGTGTTTCGGCTGTATGCCTTATGACAATGGAAATCTCTTGCTAAGCCAAACTGAAAAAATCAAGTTTATTGATGATTATCCACAATACTCACGATTCATTAAACAGATTTACGGTTCTGAAGAGTTCATAAACAAAATCGAAAGATTCTGCCTCTGGATTGATGATACAGATGTGAGTTATGCTTTGACTAACCCCGAAATTGCAAAACGGATAGAGCGTACAAAGGTATTCCGTTCAGGAAGTACCGATGCAAGTGGCAGGAAATTGGCTTTACGCCCTCATCAGTTCCGCGAACATCCAGTTCTGAGTGAATGCATCATTATTCCACGTGTTTCTTCCGAACGCCGTGAATACATCCCAATAGGATATTTGCCGGCAGGAACCGTAGTTTCCGATTCCGCCTTTGCCATTTATGATGCCCCAAAATGGCTTTTCGCCATCCTTACCGGCAAGATGCACATGGCGTGGGTAAAGACGGTGGGTGGCCGATTGGAAACACGGTATCGCTATTCTGCCCAACTTTGCTACAACACATTCCCGTTCCCAACAATTAGCAATGCACAAAAAGCAGAGTTGGCAAATTTAGCACAAAACATTCTTGACCTGCGCGAAGAACATTTCGACATGACACTTGGCGAGATGTATAATCCCGAATCCATGCCCGACGACCTGAAAGACGCTCACCACCGCCTCGACCTCGCCGTAGACCGCTGTTATCGCACCGAGCCTTTTGCTTCAGACGAAGAACGCCTTGAATGCCTGTTTAAGCTGTACGTTAAAATGACAAAGAAATGAAAGACAGATAGGAAAGCGTGAATATATGGAAAACCTTGTGGAAATAAAATATGCCCAAACGGGCAAATCAAGCGCAACCAACGACATGGGCATGCGCGAAATGCAGGCAATGGTCTATGAACAGCGCAACCGTCGGCACCTGCTGGTGAAAGCCCCACCGGCATCGGGCAAGAGCCGTGCCATGATGTTTGTGGCACTCGACAAGCTGGCAAACCAAGGCCTTCGGAAAGTGATTGTCGCCGTGCCTGAAAAATCAATCGGTCGCTCATTCAGAGACACCGACCTAAAGAAGTTCGGCTTCTTTGCCGACTGGCACGTTGCACCCGATTATGACCTGTGCAGCTCGGCAGGGAGCGAAACATCCAAGCGGGAAAAGCTGATAGAGTTTTTGTCGCCCTCGACGGCTGCAAAGATTCTGGTATGCACGCACAGCACATTGCGCAACACCATGAAGGATGTCCCGAATGAACTGTTCAACGATGTTTTCTTCGGCATTGACGAGTTTCACCACACATCGGCGGACGTAAACAACAACCTCGGCGAACTGATCAGGCGTTTGCTCAATGAAACCACGGCACATATCATGGCAATGACCGGCAGCTACTTCCGCGGCGATGCCGTGCCCGTGATGCGTCCCGAAGATGAAGCCAAGTTCCAGCCCACCATCAACTACAATTATTACCGGCAACTGAGCGGCTACAAGTACCTGAAAAGCCTCGGCATCGGATACCAATTCTTCACGGGCAAATATATCAATGCCATACCCGAAGCACTCGACACAACAAGGAAAACGCTCATCCACATCCCCAACGTAAACTCTAAAACTTCATATACGTCGAAGTATGATGAGGCGTATGACATCATACGCTGCATCGGCGAGATAGTCAAAACCGATTACGAACACTACATTCATTATGTAAAGACACCCGACGGGCGTATATTGAAGGTGGGCGACCTTGTGGAGGATGACACAAGACGGCGCAATGCCCTGCAAGCCTATCTGCAACGGATGAACTCGCGCGACGCACTCGACATACTGATTGCCCTCGGAACGGCAAAGGAGGGCTTCGACTGGACTTGGTGCGAATGCTGCATCACCATCGGCATACGCTCGTCGCTGACGGAAATCGTGCAAATCATCGGTCGTTGCACCCGTGATTGTGAGGGTAAGACTCATGCTCAATTCATCAACCTGATACCTTGCCCCGACGCAACGCAAGAGGATGTGTCGATGGCGGTAAACGATTTCCTGAAAGCCATATCCGCATCGCTGCTTATGGAACAGGTAATGGCTCCTCGCTGGACGTTCAAGACCAAACGTGACGATGAAGATGAGGACGCACGCAAAGAGGGCGGCAGGAAGAAAGACACCACGCACACCATCGTGGTGGAAGGACTGCCGACACTTACCGAACGTGCGCAAGCCATCATCGACAACGACCTCGACACGCTGATTGCCTCTACCCTTACAGACAAGAAAATACGTGAAGCCATCATCGGCACAGATACTGCCGAAATGATTACACAGGTATATATGCCTAAAGTAATCAAGGAAAAATATCCTGAGTTGACCGACGAGGAAGTTGACCAAGTGTCGAAACATGCCATTCTGACTATTGCCACACAGGGACAGGAAGTCACAGTGGATGACAGCGGAAACAGGTTCATTCGCATGGCCAATCGTTTCATAAACCTCGATGACCTGTCTATCAACCTGATAGATTCGATAAACCCGTTCCAACGGGCTTATGAGATTTTATCCAAGTCGCTCACGCCCGAAGTGCTGCATATAATACAGTATGAGATTGAATCGAAACGCGAGGATATGACCAAGGAAGAAGCCATTCTCTTGTTTACGAAGTATCTGCCCAAGTGGAGGGAAGAGCATGACGGGAAAGTGCCGACACTGGACGAACCGGATGCCAATGGACGGCGCATAGCCTTTGCCATTGATTATCTGCGTAAGATGAAACAACAATACCTTGCCAAGAAACAATGATAAACTGGGACGAAGAACTTGAGAAGATATTTGCCGACCCACTATTGGCCGATGTGACTACACCACAAAAAAGAGTCACATCAAGCGATAGGCTGATTGCCGGATTCCAGCGTATTGTGGAATTTGCAGAAACACACAATCGCTTGCCGCAAAAGTGTGACGACAGTGAAGAGCGTGCCCTTTACAACCGGCTGCAAGGTATTCTTAAAGACCCGAAGAAAGTGGAACGTTGCAGACCATACGACACATCGGGCATTCTGAATGAAACGGATAATCACATTGTTTCTGAACCGTCGCTTGCTTATGAAAGTGTACCCCTAACAGAAGAACAGCAACTTGCCGATATATTCAACGACCCGCTTCTTGCAGATGACAACCAGACAGACCATGGGCTGTTTGACCTGCCCGACTATATGCAACAGCGACTGAAAGAACGGCAGAAAGCCGATTACATTGCGCAAAGAGTAACGTGTGAAGATTTTAACCGTTACGAAGCCGGATTCAAAGAGGTTCATGCAGGGCTGAAATCGGGCAAATATCGCCTGATAAAGTTCAAGGAGGCTCATGTGGCTCAAGGACGCTATTTCATTGAAGACGGTATGCTTGTCTATATAGCGGCAATGGACCGGATAGAGAAAAACCGTCATGGAAAAAGAAACAGCCGCACACGTTGCATTTATGAAAACGCCACTGAATCGGGCATTTATATGCAAACACTTTGTAAAAGCCTTTACCATTCAGGCTACACCGTTCAAGACGTGTCGGATGTGGAAGACAACTATCTGGCAAAGAAGTTTTCAATCAACGCCAATGATGTGGAAAGTGGCATGATATATGTGCTCCGCTCGCTGTCGAAAGACCCTGAAATAGCATCAATACACAACTTGTATAAAATAGGGTTCACAACCACCCCGCTTGAAACACGTATCGCCAATGCACGGAATGAGCCGACTTACCTTTGCGCCGACGTAAAAACCGTCGCTACATGGCGCGTATATAACGTGAAGAGTTCTACTTTCGAAGCGTTGATACACAAGCTGTTTGACTGTGTGCAACTGCAAGTTACCATCGATGGGAAAAAGCCCGGAGAGTGGTTTGTTGTCCCACTCACGGCCATAGAACAAGCCGTAGCCTATATTATCAACGGAAAGCCTGTCGCATACGACAAGAACATCGAACAAATAATCGTCCTTAATGAAGAATGAAGTTTCGAGAGCTCCGTGACAACCTTATCAAAAAAATTTATCCTTCGCAAAAGCAAATTTAAGAGATGAGTGGCTTTTTTTTAGTAGTTTTGTGCCATGGAAACTTTAAAGCATGAATGCGGCGTGGCAATGATAAGATTGCGCAAGCCATTGGAGTATTACAAGGAAAAATATGGCTCATGCCTATACGGACTTAACAAACTCTATCTCCTGATGGAGAAACAGCACAATCGTGGACAAGAAGGTGCCGGACTGGGATGCATCAATCTGAATGCCCTACCCGGCAATGAATATATTTTCAGGGAACGGGCACTCGGTGCATCTGCCATACAAGAAATATTCGACAATGTAAAAGAAACCATACAAGGAGCCAGATGCAGCATCAAACGCGAGGAAAACCTTCCTTTCGTAGGCGAGGTGTATATGGGACACTTACGCTACAGCACCACAGGCAAGTCGGGCATATCATACGTACACCCGTTCCTGCGACGCAACAACTGGCGTGCAAGAAACCTGCTGCTGTGCGGCAACTTCAACATGACCAATGTGGATGAGATATTCAACTCTATTGTCAGCGAGGGGCAACATCCCAAAATCTATGCCGACACAGTGCTTATACTCGAACAACTCGGAAGCCGGCTCGACGACGAGCATCAACGTCTGTACCGGCAATTGCGCGAGCAGGGGCACAGTGGCCGTGACCTGACCAACTTTATAGAAGCAAACATCTCGATCCCGAACATCATTTCAGAGCCTGCACAGTTGTGGGACGGCGGTTTCGTAATATGCGGGGCTATCGGCAGCGGCGACATGTTTGCCCTGCGTGACGCCTATGGCATAAGGCCGGCATTCTATTACTATGATGATGAAATTGTGGTGGTAGCCTCGGAAAGACCGGTCATACAAACCACGATGCACATCGACATCGACCAAGTGCGCGAATTGTCGCCGGGGTCGGCAATCATTGTCAACAAGAAAGGTGAAATAACCATCACCGACATTTTGGAACGGAAAGAAAACAAACGTTGTTCGTTTGAACGCATATACTTCTCCCGTGGCAGCGATGCCGACATATACAATGAGCGCAAGGCTCTTGGCCGGGAAATAGCTCCGGCAATCATATCGGCAGTCGACGGCGACCTTGCAAACACCATATTCTCGTTCATCCCAAACACAGCCGAAGTGGCATACATCGGACTGTTGGAGGGCATGGAGCGGTATTTGAAAACACAAACAGCCGAAGAAATAGCAAATATCGACCCTACCCTGCCCGATTACAAGCAAAAAGTGCTTGATGTGCTTAACAAGCGGCACCTGCGCTGTGAAAAAATTGCCATCAAAGACATAAAGTTGCGTACTTTCATCACCGAAGGCGAATCGCGTGACGACCTTGCCGCACACGTATATGACGTTACCTACGGCCAAGTAAAAAATGATATCGACAACCTCATCGTGATAGACGACAGCATCGTACGCGGCACCACACTGAAACAGTCAATCATAGGGATACTCGACCGGCTGCACCCGCGGCGTATCATCGTCGTATCGTCATCGCCACAAGTGCGGTATCCCGACTACTATGGAATCGACATGTCGCGCATGAGTGAGTTTGCCGCTTTCCGCGCTGCAATCAGATTGCTCAAAAATCATGGAATGCAAAACATAATCGATAACGTATATGCCAAGTGCAAAGCACAGCAAAACCTGCCCAAAGAGCAGGTCGTAAATTATGTGAATGAAATTTATGCGCCATTCACCGACGAGGAAATTTCGAATGAAATAGCCGAAATGCTTACACCCGACGGAACTCAAGCCGAGGTAAAAATAATATACCAAACGCTCGAAGGGCTGCATAAGTCGATTCCCAACCATCCCGGCGACTGGTATTTCTCGGGCAATTATCCCACACCGGGCGGAAACCGCATGGTAAATCTTGCCTTTATCAATTACTATGAAGGCAATCCCGACCGGAGAAACTAACATAAAAATCAGGCGTGAAGGCTGAATAATCTCAACTTCACGCCTGATTTTTCCATTACAGTTTTTCTAATCGAGTATTTTCATGAAGTAATCACGGACTTCGCTCCATTTGTAATACGGATACATATCGGTATCAAGCAGGATGGATGTCTCGCGTTCGTTAAGCATGAATTTCACTATGATGTCGTCATGATTCTTCTTATTGCGGAAGAAGATAATCTGCACGTTGCCGGCCATAGGGGAAATATCTTGCGTCACAAAGTGCTTATAAAAGTCGTCGGGGTTTTCTACCGAGGCGTAACATCCCTCAAAACCAAGCAATCCTGCAAACGGTATTAGGTTACCATCGTGCCCAAAACGCAGCGTTGCCCCAGTCTTGCCACTTGCTATCACTTCATCGGCCGACTCAACAACATTTCTGAGCAATGGCTTGGCATTGTCGAGCAACATGCCGTGGCTGCCTGGGTAATTGCTATCGCCTACATAAAAACGATAATTAAAGGCCTGCCACAAGTCAAACAGTTCTTGAGGTTCAAACAAATCCATGAACGACACCGGTGTTTCTATGTCCTGCATACCCACTGCAAGCCAATAGAAACCCCACATGAGCGTATGAGGATTGACATTGCGCACCACAAACAAGCTGTCGCTGAAAAGTGTCCCTACAAGGCGGTCACCATTGGTATGAGAAACTTCAAATTTGCGATATTCCTCTTTCCAAGGCCCGTCCTCAGCATTAAACGCATTCGATTCGGGGCTGTGGTAATTCATGTAATACATGTAACGGTTACTTGCCTCACGGGTAATATTAAGTTCGGGATTGAGTTCTTTCAATCGTTCGCAAAAGGCATCCATACTCATTGCACAACGCATGACAATCGTAGAACGAGCCGATATATCCACCTTGCCTTTGAACACTTCGGGGAAAGTGGTAAACATGCGTTCGGCTATGCCACGATGCTGTTGCACCCCAAGCGGCGACAGGTCACCGCCACGCCCCTCGGCCTCGATCCACACTTTTTCAATCCTGTCGAGGGCATCCAGTCCGAGCGGTGTCAACGCACCGGCATCCTTTGCCTTGCGCATGAGTTGTAGCACCCAAAAGTAATCGTTATCGGCTATCAGGTAGCGCGACCCGTGCCGCCCGTAATGACTTATGTAGAAGGGCTCATATCCACGTGGCGTTGCCGTTTGCTCGACTGTGCTCACCGGATAGGCGTAATACACGCCGCCGGCCTTGTTCAAATCTTCAAAAATCTCCTCCTTGGCAGTCTGCCGTGCATACACCGACAACGGCAACAGCATCATTGATGCAACTACAATCCTTAAAATCCCATTCATAATTTTCTCGTCTTTAAATTCATCAAAAATATGCCGGAACGGGGAACCGTCGCAGATTTTCCCCATCCCGACACAAATGTAAAACAATCAAATATAAAACCACAAATCAATAACCTTCATTTTGAACAAGTGTCGGGTTGTTGGTCATTTCGCTTTCAGGAATTGGGAACAGCGCATAAGTATCGGCAACGTCAGTTCCAAGACGCTCACCGCCTTTCCAGTCCCAATTATACCCCTTTGTGAACTTGTCAAAACGTATCAAGTCGGTACGACGCACACATTCCGAAGCCAATTCGCGTTGACGTTCAGCCAAGATAAAATCAAGCGAGAGTTCACTGTCACCGATTCGCCCCGACACCGATGAATCGACACCCGCAGTGGCATAACGGTCAGACATATAAGCCCTCTCACGGACGATATTGACATATTCAAGAGCCTCGCTACGAGAACCATTGCTGCGCAAGAGTGCTTCAGCGGCCATCAAATAGGCATCGGCCGTGCGGAACATCGGGAAGTCGATGGATGTATAAGTATCGCCCTGAGCCGGAATTTCGTCATTAACCGTCACATTGCGCCACTTGATGTAGCCATAACCGCAAGTAAACGTGCTGGTCATATCAAGGTTGGTATCCCACGTTTCTTTGGTCTGACCGTCAAGAGCAGTCATGAATTGAGCGCGTTTGTCATGCTTGTTATTGCCCCACGTGTCATTTACGTCAAACATAACGTCATCGGCATCGAATGCATCGACAAGTGTAGTCTTTGACCGCACATTGCCCCAACCTCTTGAACCCACGCCGGTATTATATAATTCGTCCATCGGTCCGTTAACAAATGCTTTTACATAGAAATTGGTTCCTGCCGAGCTTTGGGCATACTCGCCATCCTGCACCAGCCGCCAAATGATTTCGCTACAATCTTCGTTGTCGGCAAGGAAGATGTGACGGTAATCTGAAGCAAGCGGGTAGGTGTTGGAGTTTATCAGACGTGCGGCATAAGTATAGCAATCGGCATAGCAATCTCGCCCGATCCACGTTTCGGCATTGAGATACATTCTTGCAAGCAAAAACCACGCTGCGGCCTTGTCGATACGTGCAAACTCATTTTGTCCTGCATCAACCAGCACATCACCATTGTCATCAATTTCGCCAAGAATCTTCATGATCTCGCTTTCGGCATAGTCAAACACTTCTTCGCGAGTGCTCTGCTCGGGCACATCTTTCACACCTGTATTCTCATCGATAAGCGACACATTGCCAAACAAATCACATAACATCGAATAGCAATAAGCACGGATAAAACGAGCCTCGGCACGGTAGTTCAGATAATCGGCACTCATGTCGTTCCACACGCCGCGATCCTGCATTTTGTCGGGAGTGCATTCGCGCAAAAACTCGTTACAATATGCAATCGACATATAAAGACGCTGATAAGTCCAAGTAACAACCGATGTTGAAGGAGTCCAGTTGAGATTAAGGCAATTACGAAGTCCGTTTGACGAAGAGGGCATCAAGAAGTTATCGGTGTCGAGTTCTTGCAAATAGAACAACAACCGCACATATCCCGAATAACCCTCATTGGCACTCTCAAGGTCGCCGTCGCCACCGTCGCCACCCTGCTGGCCGGTCAGGATAAGCGATGCATAGCACTTGGCAAGTACACCCATGTAACCCTCCTTCGAACTATAAACCTGTTCCGAAACAAGGCTGTTGTCATCGAGTGGCATTGTATCAAGGTCACCTATACATGAGGTCAATCCAAGGAGGCAACCAATAACAAAAATCAAAATATATTTTTTCATTGTTTTCATCTTTCAATTAAAATTAGAATGTGAGATTAACACCAAATGTATAAGTACGCGGGCGAGGATAAACTTCACGGTCGATGCCATCGGTCAATTCAGGGTCAAGACCCGAATATCCGGTTATCGTAGCTATATTAGACACGGCGAATGTCAGGCGCAGACGGCTATAGTCGTTCCATAACTTGCTGAATGTGTATCCAAGCGTAATATTGTCGAAACGGAAGAACGAGCCGTTCTCAAGCCAAATGTCGGAATACAACTGTTGCTGTTGGAATCCAAGGTCGCGGGTTGACTTCAAAATGTTGGAAAAGCTGCCCTGGTCACTATAAACCGATTGCACATATTGGTCGGCAGCCACATAGTTATATACATAGTTACCAAACGAGCCATGTCCGCTTATGGCAAGATCCCAATTCTTCCACGAGAACTGCGTATTAAAACCGAGGTAAGATGTCGGCAATGCACTCTTGCCGGTGGCATAGCGTGTCTCGGTGCTTGATACCGAGCCGTCGGGCTGGACATATTGCCCTTCAATCGGGTTACCGTCTTCATCGTATGCCTGTTTGCACAAATAGAACGTGTAGGGGCGTTCATTCACCATGAACACTTGCACATATTTGCCGGTGTCGGAAATCGAGCCGGTCTCCACAAAGTTTTGCCCGGTGTCGATGGTGTTTAGCTTGGTGATTTTAGAATCATTCCAAGTGTAATTGAAACCTATGTTCCATTCAAAATCGTTAGTGCGGACAGGCACTGCGTTGATGGCAAATTCCACACCTTGGTTTTCCATCTTGCCGATATTGGTTGTAAGCACCGACGAAT
Organism: uncultured Muribaculaceae bacterium; assembly: GCA_964395975.1. Taxonomy (GTDB): domain Bacteria; phylum Bacteroidota; class Bacteroidia; order Bacteroidales; family Muribaculaceae; genus Avimuribaculum. The sequence continues at coordinate 57,460 of CAYNBZ010000003.1, forward strand.
AATTGGTACCTGAAATAACGTTAATCGTATTCAGAAGATCCTTGGTGAATCGTTTATAATAGTCAATGCTACCGTAAATGCGGTTGCCAATGAAACCATAATCTATGCCGGCATTCCATGTGGTGGTAGTTTCCCACTTTATGTCACGGTCATACCCATTGGGACGGTAAGTCTGATACCACGTGTCGCCCAGTTGATAAGAAGATTCGATATAAGACACAGTGAATGTTGTCATGTAAGGATAGTCGTTTACAATGTCTTGCTGACCGGTGACACCATAGCCAAGGCGAAGTTTCAAGTCAGACATCACATCTTGTTCCTTCATAAAATCTTCTTGTATGATACGCCAGGCAAGTGCCACCGATGGAAATACACCCCAGCGATTATCCGAAGCGAAACGCGATGAAGCATCGCCACGGAGGGTGACAGTGGCAAGATAACGGTCGTCGAAACTGTAATTTACCCTGCCATAAAACGAAAGCAAATAATATTCGGTTTCATAGTGGGTGTCGCTTTGCAACTCATTGCCCTGCGGGTCGTCGTAGGAAAGGTTATACTTCCTCCAGAAATGTTGCCAACCGTAACCTGCCATAGCACCGAAGGTGTGTTTATCACCGAATGTCTTGTCATAATTGGCAAAAGCATCAAGCAACATGTTTCGCTTGTTTTGTATGCCGCGCTGCATAAGTCCTGTGCCATCCTTCTGGTTTTCGGTGTACATCGAACCTGCAAGATCGGGGACATCCTTGCTGTATTTGCTTTCGAGGACATCATACCCGAGATTGACATTCAACTTCAGATCTTCAAGTCCATGTATCTTGTACATTATGGCAGCACTACCTATAGAGCGCACAACCTTGTTACTCTGATCGGTCAATTCAAGCTGGGCTACAGGATTGTTTGTCTGGATAGCCATCGGAGAACCACTGTTGGTCCAAATGAAGTAACCCAAGCCGGGATCGGTAGCAGCCGTGGAACTTCCTGTCATCACCGGACGGGTCGGGTCGTAACGCAAAGCCGCATTGACCACCGAATTGTCAACCAACTTGTTGTTTTCATACGACACCTTCAGATTCAAGTTGGCAGTCAGATGATCGTCGAAGAACGAAGGTGCGATATTGCCGCTAAACGACAGACGTTGGTAATTGTTAGTTTCTATTATACCGTTTTGATTGGTGTAACCAAGCGACACACGATAAGGACTGTTAATAGGCTTTGCCTTACCCGAAATAGAAATATTTTGCTCCGTACCGAATGCCGCACGATATATTTCATCTTGCCAATCGGTATTATACGTGCCAAATGTGGCATTTTCAGGGACACCGGTCACAGTGCGCGCAAACTCACGGAACTCATCGGCCGACAACACTTCGAGGCGGTCGGCAGTAGTGCTCACCGAATAGCTGCTCGAATAGTTAACCGTCAAGCGGTCGTCACCCTTCTTTGTGGTGATGACAATAACACCATTTGACGCACGCGAACCATAAATGGCCGTGGCAGAAGCATCTTTTAGGACAGTGAATGTTTCTATGTCATCGGGATTCAACGATCCGATAATGTTCGTTGCTCCTTCAATAGTAGAGTTATCCACCGGAACACCATCTATTACAATCAATGGGTCGTTACTTGCCGACAACGAAGCCCCGCTGCGGATGCGTATCGTAGCACCCGTGCCGGGAGCTCCCGACCCTGTAACGACATTTACACCGGCAACCTTGCCTACAAGTGCATCCTGAGCCGTGACGCGATTACCCTTGTTAAATTCATCGGGCTTGATGGCAACAAGCGAACCTGTGGCATCCGACTTCTTTACGCTGCCATATCCGATAACCACCACTTCGTCGAGATTCAGCACATTCTCTCGAATAACGATGCCGCTTTGCAATTCGGGTGAATTGGCGGCAACCTCACGGGTTTCACATCCAACGTATGAAATAACAAGGATAGAAGTTTCATCTGGGACATTCAACGTAAACCGCCCGTCGAAGCCGGTAGCAGTTCCTATTGATTTCCCCTTTACCAACACAGACGCACCGATAACCGGTTCCCTGTTACTGTCAATAACAAGACCTTTCACCGCTGTCTGTGCAAAAACATCCAAATTCAGGAACAGTGCCAACACAAGAAGCGGCACTTTGAAAAAATTAGATTTTAAACATTTCATGGATCAATCGGTTTTTGTTAATATGTATTAATAACGTATGTGCAAATCCTTCTTTTGCAAAATTATCATCAACATGTAACAATGATATGACACATGAAATGTCAAAGTAAACTACTTATTACTCATTTTTATATATAATACACTAATATACAGTATTTTAAATATTTTAATTTATTCAAAAATAGTAAACATATCAATCATTTATGGGAAACTATATGCACTGAAAAACGTATAAAACATACAACAGACTTATGACAAGATTAAATCTTTTGTGTTATTAATTTATGTTATACAACATAAACAAAATCACAGGTTTTGAACAGCCTCCACAAACTTGTCCTTAGGCACAATAGAGCGGCTGCGAACTTTCTGACGATAGTTATACACAGTTTGTGACGAATAATGCAGGAAACTTGCAATTTTGGTACTGTCATTTATCCCGAGTCTGACAAGGGCATATATTCTTAGTTCGGTAGTAAGGCTGTCCTTTTCTTTAGGTGTGATTTTAAATTCGGGCTTAAGCAACTTATTGAAATCCTCAACAAACGTTGGAAACAATTCCAGAAAGATGGTATCAAACTTCTTAAAAAATTCTTTCATAGCTTCGGTTACAACCGATTGTGACACCAATGCCTTAATCTCAAAAAGCTGACCGGCTTTCAACTTTCGAGAAAGCAACATACGGTATTTTTCCATATCATCGATATATTCGGTGCATATCTTAAACAACTGCGCAATATATGTTTCTTTTATTTTATTGGATTCACCAAGTTGGTTATTCACATCTTTCAGCTTCTCGTTCAGCGACAATAATTCTCTGTTTTTCGCATCGAGTTTATGCCTTGTTTCTCTCAACTTGCAATTATGCTTATACATCACCGCCAATATCACTACAAGCGTAACAATCAAAACGCTAATCATAATATAGAAATACCGGCGCATCAAATGCTCCTTGCTCTGCGCCTCGGTATAAGCCTCCAAAATTATGGGCATGGCATCAGCCACTTGTAGCAACCGGCTGCGCGCACTGCTGCTCATTATGTCGTTCATGGAACACACTATGTACCGATAAGCACGTTCAGAGTCGCCTTCCCTGTTAAGCAACAACGCAAGATTCTGCAATGAGGTATAAGTTTTCACGCAATTGCGCTTATCGATTATGGCACCCATCGTAAGACAATATTTCTCGGCTTCCCTGTTTCCGGTAGCATGATATACATCGGCAAGCGTACACCAGAATACGGCATTGTCAGCCACAAATGATGGATGGGCATTTTTAAAATCAGTCAGTATCTTCAAAGCATCCTTATGCCGTCCGCGGCTCATGTATATCTCTCCCATGTTTATGACATAACCTGTAGAGTCGATACACACCTTCGATATTGTATCGCGGTAACAACGCAACTTATCGGCATAGTAAGACATCATTTCGCTGTCATACTCCTCATTATAAATCGACAATGTTATGGAATGCAGTAAATAATAGTAATAATTACTGTTCTTGACAAACTCGTTTCGCGGTATCTTTTCTAAAACGGCAAGCCCCTCTTTAAACTTGCCCAACCCTTTTAATCCATCGGCAACATTCATTTCCGCTACAGCAATTGAATCGGGACAACCAAGCCGATTTGCTACAACCACACGACTGCGGGCATAAAATAATGCCGAATCCAACCTATACTTCCTGTATTGCATAAACATCTCACCCAAAGCATCAAACATATCCATGTCGCCATCGACATGTGCCAATCTCATGCGACTTTCGGTTATTTGAATCCGCTTGCTTTCTTCGACGGGTTCATGCCCTGCAACAATTCCATCAAGCACTGCTAATAGTGAATCGGTATTAAATGTGACATTCTCATAGCTTGTTTTGCCCGACATTTGAACGGGGCCAAGCAAGATTAACATGGTTAAAAGACTGATAATACGTAACCTCATATACAGAGTAAAATAATCATAGCTACAAACAAACCAATATGCAGCCGGACACATTGTAAAGATACAAATTGTCAATGAAAATACTTTAAACGCTCACTACGTTTTCACAGATTTTAATAAAATTCAAATCGACAATATTGCCGGATTCTGCAACACGGGAATTTATAATCCGGCATGGCGTAATCTGACATTTTAACCGAAAATAAAGCAATAGACCATTAAATTATGGCATAAAATCGGACATATTTACCAGAAAACCCTCAATTCAGGAAATGGCACTTTGTTTGTATCATTATAGAATGAATTTGGTTTACAACCAAGTTCAAACAGAAAATCAAGATTTATAAAAACTAAAAATAGGAGATTACAATTATGACACTCACAAGAAGAAATCCGAATTGGTTACCAAGCGTATTTAATGACTTGTTTGACAACAACGAATGGATGCTTGAACGTACACACGCCATCACATCACCGGCAGTCAATGTTATAGAACGTGAGAATGAATATTGCGTGGAAGTTGCCGCTCCGGGCATGACCAAAGATGACTTCAACGTTCATCTTGACGAAGATGGCAACTTGGTTATTTCTCTCGAAAAGAAAGAGGAAAACAAGGAGGAAGATAAGAAAAATGGTCACTACTTGCGCCGCGAGTTTTCTTATTCGCAATTCCGTCAAGTAATGATATTGCCCGATGATGTTGACCGCGACAAGATTTCGGCACGTGTCGAAAACGGAGTTCTTTCTGTCGAACTTCTCAAAAAGTCGCAAGAGGCAATTAAAGAAACCAAGAAAATAGAAATTAAATAAAGTGTTACAAACAGATTTCTATCACATAGCAGCAATTTGACAGAAACGGCAACATATGCGGGAGCATGTAGTTGCCGTTCTTGTGTCTATGCATCCCAATGCCATTCACACCGGAAACAACCTAAATGAATGGTGTTAGTCATTTGCCGAAATACAGTTTGTCCACACGGCGACGGATTATATATACCGACCCGACGGTGATTGCTCCCATTATGGCTATCGCTACGATTATGGATAGCAATGCATTGCCACCGGTCACACCAAACGATGACAAAATAGGCAAATAGAAATATCGGCAGACAATCAAAACGACACATGCCAATACAAGTACAGCACTGTTAATCCTGACAACCATCCTGACATACGGCATAGAAACCTGTGCAGGTGTGTATCCGAGCATGAGCAAGTCCTGCAATTTACGCGAATTCTTCTGTAACAACAGGCTGATGCTTAATATAAGCACAAAAAATGCGAGCAGACTGATAATTATGCCCACAGTGACAATAATGCCCGTCATCAAATTAAGCATGTAACTTGCCTTGCCGCTATCGGCTTTGTCGCCGGCAATCTCATAACCGTGTGCTGCGATGTATTCGTTTATCGCCTTGTCGCCGGGGCTGCTCACTTCCACTATCAGACGTGATGGCATACGCCTTTCTCCCGTGCCAAATTGTTCATTGCTCCACTGCATGAAACTTTGCGGCACAATTATGGTATTCAAGCGATTAGAGAATCCAACGATACGTCCTTCAACCACTTCGCGGCGACCACTACCACTTAACGTGAGCTGCACAGGCACCATCCCTATCATGCCTTCACTCACTTTGGGCATGTTGCGAGTGGCTGCAAAACCGAAATTGTATAGCGAAAGATAATCGCGCGACACGATTATCGGCACTTTCTTGTCAGAAAGGTCAAATCCCCATCCCATCGGCAATTCATCGATAAATTCATCAGGAACCGATTCATAAAACAGATCTGTTCGCAACGACCGTCCGCCAAACGAGAGTGACCCGTAAATTCGGTATTGCGGAGTGGTAAATTGCCCGACCTTGCGCACCCATGCCTGCTCTGAAATGTCATCAATTTCCTTGTCGGAAAATTCAGCACTTGCTCCAAGCAACGACCCGATGCTTGATACGGTTTTCGTCAATACTATATAATCTTTTCGCATGAAACTGTCTTCGCTTGAAAAAACAGGTCGTACATCGCTATAAAATTGCAATGCAAGTATCACGATGGTAAGTCCTATGAGACTTGCCACTGAAAAGCCTGCCATTTGTCCAACGCTTATGTGCCTGCGTAGCAGCCGCCACAACAATCTGTTCCCGTTCTTCTTCGTATTATCGTTGCTCATAACCTGTATTCTCTATCAACTGTCAACATCACATTATTTCCAACCGATGTCGAAATAATCCCGGCTCCTTGCCGTACAGCCTCTTCGACAACAAGCTGCGCGGCAAGTCGGTTGTTCGTTTCATCAAGGTGGCTTACCGGCTCATCGAGCAGTATGAAATCAAACGGTTGGCACAAGGCTCTGATTATGGCCACACGCTGTTGCTGCCCTATCGACAACCTTGCCACAGGATCATCGATTTTTTCGGAAATACCAAGCTGTTCAAACATTTGCTTTATCTCATCACGCTTGCGAAAACCTGTAAGATTATTTTTCAATTCCACATTTTCCATGGCCGTCAACTCAGGAAACAGCCGCATCTCTTGTGGCAGATATGCAATGTGACAGCAACGCAATTCACACCATTGAGCCACAGTGAACGTGGTAATGTCCGTTCCGCCAAAGGCTATGCACCCGCTATAGTCGTTACGGTAACCATACAAATAACTGCATAATGAAGACTTGCCGGTACCGCTTTGTGACGATACGAGGTAGTTGCGACCACGCTCAAAGCTCACATCGCAGCACCATATTTCACTCCCATCTGCACCACGGCCGGCAAACACGGCCGGTAACACATTGTGCATTTCTATTTTCAATACATCCATTAATTATCTTCTTTCTTTATCGTGGCATTCATCTGTTTGACGTTGTTCGGGAAATCATTCAATCATTGCATCTTCCCATGTCGTTAACAGTCATTACCTTTCTTACAAGTTTATCATAAACCATGCAAAGGTACTTATTTCATGCAATCTACACCCCCATTTAACAGTAATTTTCATAGCCACCTCACTGCACCCCATGCATCACGACATAAAAGCCAACGGAAAGAAGCATATCTACCTTGATTATTACAACGACGAAGCAGTCACACACCGGCCGACCTTACCGACAATAATTCTTCGCTCATATTTAGTACCAATATTTTTTTAGTTTCTCTGATATGTATAACAAAGACTGTCGATTCTCAGTAACACGATAGGCAAGGACATCTGGAATAATCTTCGCTATTGAATCTTTATTTATGCGTTCACGCTGTTTCAATGTTTTATAGTTATACCACTCGGACATAATATAAACATTCTGCACTGGAGCATAATTTACACATATTTTATTTAGCATATTCTGATTACCAACTTCATAGCTGACATAACAGATTAACAATCTTTCCGCTAATAAAATATCATTATCATCAGGTTCTAAGTTCGCAAATCGTCCTACCCATATTTCCGAAATTCGAGGCAGTTCATTTATATGATGCCCTTCGTTTGAAAACCGTTTGGAAACCCCTTGTATCGTTTTGCCAATATAGTAATGGTTTGTAGTTTTCGCATATTTCTTATATCCCTTAATGAGATACAAATTACACGTAAAGTCTTGATGACAATTTTCCCAATCTCTTAATTCATCCATAGCTTTATCGCCGTTGAAAGAGCCATACCATCTAATTAAAAATGTTTTATCCATTGATTGTTTTTTGTATATATGAATCAAAGACATTCCAAGAAATACAGCAAGGAAGGAAATAACAACTAAGTCCAACTTTTCATGCCCAATTCTACTTTTTCACTTCTTGCATTTTCCCCGCCGAAGCCACAAAGGATGTTGTTACTGTTCACACTGCCCATGGTTGCTCGCTACTGCAACAAGGAAGACTGAATCTTCTCATAACTTTCTTTCATCACTTTGTCAATGTCATGACCTTCGGACGATGGCATTATCGGCTCATGAATCGTAAGCACTATTTTACCCGGTGTGATATTATACGTCGTCCGCGGCAATACCTTAAACGAGCCGTCAATCGTGATGGGAACTACCGGCAACCTGAAATCAAGAGCCAACTTGAAAGCTCCTTTCTTAAAAGTCCCCATCTTGCCGCCCCATGAACGCGCCCCCTCGGGAAACACCACAAGCGACATGCCATTCTGCAACCGCTTCTTGGCCTCATCCATGGTTTCCTTTATTGCCGATGGCGACGAACGGTCGACCATTATATGCCCGCTACTTTTACAAGCAAGCCCGACAAACGGGACTTTTTCAAGGCTTTTCTTCATCATCCACCTGAAGTTGTGGTTTAAATAGCCATATATCGAAAATATATCATAAGCACCTTGATGATTGGCAACAAACACATAAGAAGTTTTTTTATCTATCAGATGGCGATTCCGCACCTCAACCCTGACAAACATAATCCAACACCAGAATTTTGCCCAAAGCTTAGGCGGATAATAACCGGCCCAACGTCCCATTCCCAACAAACTTAGCAGCATCGTCACCAATGCTGTTATTATTGTCAACACAACCAAAATTGGACAAGCAATCACCCACTGATAAATTCTTATGATTTTCATATTCACGACTTTTTACATTCGCATCAGGAAGCAAAATCAAGCACCTTACCCGTATGCATAATTATTACATAGCAAAGATATGTAAAAAAAACAACACCGCCTTATCAAAAGCGGTATTGTTTTAATATAATCGGCAAAGATGCCTTTCCTATTTTGCCTTGGCTTCAACCTCGGGAGCAATAAGCTTGTAGCCCTTGCCATGTATGTTGATGATTTCAATCGACGAATCATCCTTCAAGTGCTTGCGTAACTTGGTTATATACACATCCATGCTGCGGGCGTTGAAATAATTGTCGTCGATCCAGATGGTCTTTAAAGCAAAGTTTCTTTCGAGTATTTCATTCACATGCGCACAAAGCAAGCTGAGCAGTTCCGATTCCTTGGTGGTGAGTTTCGTAACCTTGTCGTCTATCATCAACTGCTGCTTTTGCGTGTCGAAAGTAAACCGGCCTATCTTATACATTGTTATCTCTTTGCCCTTCTTGCCTTTCACACGGCGCAAGATGGCCTCAATTCTGAACACCAGCTCTTCCATGCTGAAAGGCTTGGTAATATAGTCATCGGCACCAATCTTGAAGCCTTCAAACACATCTTCCTTAAGCGACTTTGCCGTCAGGAAGATAATGGGGACTTCGCTGTTTACCGTACGGATTTCCTGCGCAAGGGCAAACCCATCCTTCTTGGGCATCATCACGTCGAGTACACACAGGTCATACTTACCTTTCAAAAAAGCCTTGTATCCGCTTTCGCCATCGGCGTAAAGGTCGGCATTGAAACCCTTTGCCTGCAAATATTCTCTCAAGAGCATACCTAGGTTTTCATCATCTTCACATAACAGGATACGCAATCTTTCTTCCATAATCGTAATATTTTATTTTAACAATGGTAACGTAATTATAAACTTGGAACCAACACCCAATTCGCTTTCCACCCTGATATCGCCTTTAAGTTCTGTTATCATCTTATGAACATAAGCAAGCCCGAGGCCAAACCCCTTGACATCATGCCGATTCCCGGTGGATACACGATAAAACTTTTCAAATATCTTTTTCTGGTCTTCTTTCTTTATGCCTATGCCATTGTCAGATATTACAATTTCGAGCCTGCCGTTGCCCACGTCACGTGTAGAAATGCCGAGCATTGGCGACACATCCTCACGACGGTACTTCAGGGCATTGTCGAGTAGATTGAAAATGACATTGGTGAAGTGCATTTCATCGACATTCACTATCGAGTCTTCGGCTGCAAGGTCGGATGTTATCTTCCCGCCATACTTTTCCACCTTTATCTTATACGTGTTCACGATGTTGGCTATCGTCGCATTGGCATCCATCTCCTGCAATTTCAATGTGGCCTTCTGCCTGTCAAACATCGACATTTGCAACACTTTCTCCACTTGAAACCGCAACCGCTTCGTTTCATCGTTGATTACTGTCGAGATATGCTGCATCATCATGCCACTCTTTCTCACGCTGTCGTCGTTAAGCATCTGTGCCGCAAGCGATATGGTCGAAATCGGCGTCTTGAACTCGTGCGTCATGTTGTTGATGAAATCGTTCTTCATCTCGGTCAGTTTTTTTTGCCTGAAGGCCAACATGATAGTGTAAAGAAATACCGCAAGCAGAATAAACGAAAACACAAAAGACGGTATCATGAACTTTATCGACGAGAAGATGTAATCGTTCTTGGTGGGGAAAGTCACCTTCAGGTAATTCATCTTGTTGATGGGGTCGTTTGGGAACACCACTTGCGAGTAAACATTGCCGTTCTTTGCTGGGTTGTAGTTTGCCGACTGATAAACAGCCACCCCGTTGCGATTGACAAGGGCGAAATCAAACGGCAAGTCGAGCCCGTTGTTTTCAAGCTCCACACCGAGATATTTCCTCACCACTGCCGAATCGGCACGTTCCTCTATAGGACGGTTTGACGACTGCGCAAGCATATTGAGTATCACCTCGTTAAGCACACCCTGCTGGTACAAGTACTGTCCTTTAAGCACACGCTGCATATTGCTGTAACTGTCGTCCAGGTCTTTTATGTCGCCCCCCTCTTGATTTATCGCATTGAGCGTACCCTTTATGCGATAACCCGATGAGCCGTCAGACGACTTAAACGAATATTCGAATTTCTTCAATTGCCCGTTGCTGAAGTCGGTATAAAAATCAGCAAGCCTGTCCAAATCTTCTTCAAGGTATCGCTTGGTTTCATCCTGCTCCAACGTATTTGAAACACCATAAAGGCTGCGCTTGACGACTTCTGAAAACTGCTCGTTGCGCATCTTAATCATGTTTTCCATATACATGATTTGCACATACAGCAGCCCCAGAAACGTACAAGCCATTATTATGGTCAAAAGCCAAATCGTTGATTTTTTCATTTCTACCTGTTTTTTATTATCGGTAATGCCTATGCCTTCACATTAACACTACGGCACAAAATTAACAAATTAATGTGAATCACAAAAAATATTCTTGGAAAAACATTACAATTAATTTTATTTAAGAATCAGCCATGCGTTAACACTTCGACATAGCAACTACAGCCCGTAATTCTTAATCGTCTACCGCCTATAAACAAGCGGTGCAGAAACATTTCGTAGACAAAATAAACATAAAAACACATGAAATCCAATGGGAAATGCTCACGGCATTTTTTGAGTTTTTTACCACAAACCGATGCCTATTCTCATGAATAATATGTAAATTTGCCACTGCTGATTATATGAAATGAGAAAAGTATTACTATACACAACCTGCCTGTTTGCATTGTGCGCACTACAGGGGTGTTTTACCGGAGTGGAAAGCACCAAAGCAATAACACAGAAAGATGTCGAAAAGGCATACGCGGGCAACAAGCAAAATGCAACCAGTGGCATCGAAATCAAGCTCGACACATTTCCACGATGGGAAAACGGAAAAAGATTCTATGTTACCGACAATAATATAAAATACATATTTTCGACATCGACCCAATTCATTGCCGACACTCTTGCACTTGAAGGGAACACCATCGCGTATGACGGCTACACCATGGGCATTTCAATCGATGGCCGTCCAATCGTCAACCTGTATTTTAAATGGAATAACATAACTTTCCAATATAACACCAACCGTACAATGGACGATATCGCACGGCACGCCAACCGGCTCGAAGTCCCATTTCTCGTTGATTTGGACGAAGTGTCGCGGTTGCGTGAGGTGCTGCAAGGCAGATCGCTATTTATAAAAACACCCATCTGGTATGACCAGAAAGGCGAAATGACCAATGGCAGGAAATACGTAAACGTAACGATAACCGACGTATTGCCGGGCGACAAGGTTTTCCCCTATAGAATACAATTTGACGACAGCGGTAGAACGGCATACGTATTCATGTCGTACCGCGACAATTACCTGCACCGCAGCTTCGACGACCTGTTTTCCGAAACCGACATCCGGGAGAGGTACCCTTCGATAAACTCCGAAAACTGGAAGCGAATCGTTGAGGGACAGATTGCACTGAACATGACAAAAGAGGAATGCCGGCTGTCGATAGGCACACCCAACAACCTTGAAAGGGTTCCAACCTACAATGGTGTCAAAGAATATTGGTATTACTCAAATGGCACATATCTGATTTTTGACGAAGAAGGATTGTTAACGACTTTCAGACGATAATCACGCATGAAACTGCTCACCGATCATCCTTTAAAAAGGATAACCACTATGCACCTCGATGTGCGATGCAAATACTTTGCCGAATATTCCGACATCAACGAACTGCAAACACTGCTGTCTTCGACCGAATACCGGCAAAACAAGTCGATGCACATTGGTGGAGGCAGCAACCTCATTTTCACCAAGGACTATGACGGAATGCTGCTCCATTCAAAAATACGGTTTATCAAGACCGTGGCCGAAACAAGTACCGAAGTGTGCCTTGAAGCAGGTGCCGGAGTCGTATGGGACGACTTGGTGAAATTCTGCATCGCCAACAACTATTACGGCACAGAAAACTTGTCGGCAATTCCGGGAGAAGTCGGTGCAAGTGCCGTGCAGAACATAGGAAGCTATGGAGTGGAAGCATGTGAGATAATATCGCGCGTGCATTGCATCGATAAGTCGACAGGCAATGCCAAGATATTCGAAAATGCCGAGTGCCGGTATTCCTACCGCGACAGCATCTTCAAAAGCTCATTCCCCGACCGATATATCGTGACTTCAGTCGAATACACCCTGTCGAAAGTGCCGAAATTCACCCTTACATACGGCCCACTAAAAGAGCTTGCAAACCGCCCGACCCTCTCTCTAACCGACATAAGGGAAACGATAATTGCGACACGCAACAGCAAATTGCCCGACCCTGCCAAAACAGGCAGCGTCGGCAGCTTCTTCAAGAACCCAATCATACCGACAGAACAGTTTGAAAAGCTCAGAGCCAAATATCCAACCATTCCGCACTACCCGGCTTCGGAAGGCCGTATCAAGGTGCCTGCAGGATGGCTGATAGAAAATGCAGGGTTAAAGGGTTACAGCATAGGCGGTGCATGTGTGTATGAAAAACAGTGCCTTGTGATTGCCAACGTGAATGATGCCACTGCAAGCGACGTGATTGCCCTGTACAAACACATCACTGACACCGTTTCGGAAAAATACGGGATTGTATTGCAGCCGGAGGCCAACATAATTTGACAGTAATGGAAATTGAGTTTTTAGGTACCGGCACATCCACAGGCATTCCACAGATAGGATGCGGGTGTGAAGTGTGTCGTTCGACCGACAGCCATGACAAGCGGTTACGCACTTCGGCTATAGTCTGTACTGATGATGGCAAAGAGATTCTTATAGATTGCGGACCCGACTTCAGGACACAAATCCTGAGAGCAAAACACAAGTCGCCCTGCGCCCTGCTTGTCACCCACAGCCATTACGACCATGTAGGCGGTATCGACGACCTGCGCCCATACTGCATAAAAGGCAAATTTCCCATATATGCACGAAAAGATGTGTTGCACGACATCCATGTGCGACTGCCTTACTGTTTCGTACCACACCCCTACCCGGGCGTGCCGTCGTTTGACATGATACCCATCGATGATGCTCCTTTTTACATAAGCAACACAAAAATAGAGCCATTACCGATATGGCACTACCAACTGCTGATTACCGGTTTCAGCATAGGCGGCAACACGGCCTACATCACCGATGCCAAACATATAGATGATGAAGTAATCGACCGGCTTTGTGGCATTCGCACGCTCATAATAAATTCTCTAAGGATAAAAAACCATATTTCCCACATGAGCCTTCACGAAACATTAGAAGTGATAGACCGTATAGCACCTGAACAAGCCTACCTGATACACATGAGCCACGATATGGGACGGGAAAGTGAAGCATCGAAGCTATTACCTCCGAATGTGCATTTTGCCCACGACGGCATGATAATACACACATAGTGAAATAATTCAGCAACTGCCTTCAAAAAAACAGGATGGCATATGAATGAGTTAAACACTCTCATTTTCATATGCCATCTTTATTGTTAATGAATATCAATAAAGGACAGACTTAGCCGACTGTCGTCAACCAAGTCTGTTTATTCATACCTGTTGTTTACCAGATTACCACTCGATTCTCAACCGGCAGGAACATATTGTCGCCCTGCTCGATACCGAATGCATTAAAGAACGTGTCGATGTTTTTCAATGTGGCATTCACGCGAAAACGCCCGATTGAATGCGGGTCGGTCTTGGTGCGGAGCAGAATTTCCTCCTTGGTTATGTTTGCCGCCCACACGTTGGCATAGGCCAAATAAAACCGCTGGTCGGGAGTAAAGCCGTCGATCAATTCATTACCCTTGCCCTGTTCGGTTTTCTTAAATGCAGTATATGCCACACGCAAACCGCCTTGGTCGGCAATATTTTCTCCAAGTGTATATTGTCCGTTGGCATGAACATCATCGGCAACTATTATGTTATCGAATTGTGCAGCAAGACTGTCGGCAAGTGTCTTGAACTTTTCGGCATCGACGGCAGTCCACCAATCGGTCATGTTTCCATTCTGGTCGAAATTACGACCTTGGTCATCAAATCCGTGAGTCATTTCATGGCCGATAACCACGCCTATTGCGCCATAGTTGCAGGCATCATCATTACTCATGTCGAAATATGGCGGTTGCAAGATAGCAGCAGGGAAACATATTTCATTTGTAGTCGGGTTATAATAGGCATTTACCGTTTGAGGAGTCATGCCCCACTCATCACGATCGACAGGCTTGTTCCAACGTTGGTAGTTGTCCTGAGCCATGAAGTAGCTCACACCTTTCAGATTTTCCCAATACGATTTCTCAGGGTCAACAGTCACTCCACTATAATCGCGCCACTTATCAGGATAACCGATTTTTACCGTGAAACTGTTGAGTTTCACCAGCGCATTTACTTTGGTCTGGTCGCTCATCCAAGTAAGTCCTGCTATATGTTCGGCAAGAGCCTTTTTCAAGTTTCCAACGAGTTTGAGCATACGCTCTTTCGACTCGGCAGGGAAATACTTCTCTACATACAACTGCCCTACTGCCTCGCCAAGCGCGCCATTAGGCACAGCAAGTGCGCGCTTCCAACGAGGTTGCATCTCCTTCTTGCCCGACATGGTTTTAGAGAACATATCGAAATTAGCCTGTACAAAATCATCGCTCAGATAGTTGGAAGCCGATGAGATGTATTCATATAGCAAATAATCTTTAATTTCCCTATCCGACAGCGATTTGAACAGAGTGTTGACCTTGGCAATGAAATTGGGTTGCATCAGGCACACTTGATCAATGTCCGGCAATTTTATTCCCTCGAAATATACAGTCCAATCGATATTTGGATAATCAGTTTTCAACTGGTCGATGGTGCGTATATTATACTGAATTGCATAATTACGTGACTCTTCACGGGTCATGGCAGCCTCGGCAAGGGCCGTTTCAATCTTCAATACGGTCTTGGCAGCTTTTTGAGCCTGTTTCTTCTTGAAGCCCGAAAGTGTGAATATCGTTTCGATATAATTTTCATAGGCCTTGCGAATCATGACGGTGTGCTCATCATTTTCAAGATAATAATCACGGTCGCCAAGTCCGCCTGATATTTGTGCCACATACATTATGTTCAAGTCGGAATTCATTAAATCGGCCATGACACCCGTGTTGAAGAAGGGCGTTGCAATACCATTGTGAAGCCAAGAAATCATGCCGATGAGTTCATCACGCTTCATATTTTCTATTTTCTCAATGTCGGATTGCAACACCGATGCACCTTCATTGTTAAGACGCACGCTATCCATACCCATTTCATACAAGTCGCTCACTTTTTGGCCTATTGAGCCTTGAGGCTGTTCAGTTTCACCAAGATGTTGCACAAGCGACTTAACCTGTTCACGACTGTTTTCAGCCAATTGGTCGAAAGTACCAAAACGTGAATATTGCGGTGGCAATGGATTGTTTTTCATCCAACCTCCACAGGCATAATCATAAAAATCTTGCCCGGGAGCCACCGACTCATCGAGGTTGGCGCGATCCACGCCTTTCACCTCTTCTGCATTGATGTTGTTGATTGTCATAGTCAACGCCACAATTGGAACAATGTACTTTAATGTCTTCATTATTAATATATTAATTTTTGATGTTTGTCATTTCGTCACAGCTTCAAGTTCGCCGCACGCCATTTCCCAAAGGCTCATTGCATTTTCAAGTTTCTTGTTAAGAGCCGAATGTTGTTCGTATATATCGGCGGGCAAATCGCCACCGGCGGCAAGCCGAGCCTCAATATCCTTGATTTGAACCTCGATATCGCTGATTTCAGCCTCACATGAAGCCACTTTTTTCTGTCGGCGCTTTATCTCTCGCTCCCGCTCTTTCTGTTCAAAATAACTCTGCCGCGCCGCAGTCTTGCCATTGGATGCCGTCGCCACAACATTCTTCTCAGTCTTCACAACTTGTGCTTTGGCCGTTTCAACATTGTTACGCTTAGGCTGAGATGCCGGCATTTCAAGTTGGCGCAACGATTCTATTTTCTTCGTTTCAAGGAAATCATATATGCCACCTAAATGCTCTTTCACCCTACCGCCGCCAAATTCATATACTTTCTCCACCAAACCATCAAGGAACTCCCTGTCGTGCGACACCACAATCACAGTTCCGTCAAATTCCTTAATGGCCGCCTTCAGCACATCTTTGGTACGCATATCAAGATGGTTGGTAGGCTCATCGAGAATAAGCAGATTGACCGGTTGCAACAGCAGCCTTATCATTGCGAGCCTCGTCTTTTCTCCACCCGACAACACTTTCACTTTCTTGTCGGAGGCTTCTCCGCCAAACATGAACGCTCCCAGCAAATCACGTATTTTAGTGCGTATGTCACCTACTGCCACACGGTCGATGGTATCAAACACTGTCAATTCACCGTCAAGCAATTGAGCCTGATTTTGCGCAAAATAACCAATCTTGACATTATGACCTATCTTAAGTGTCCCTCCAAAAGGTATTTCACCCATTATGCACTTGACAAGTGTTGACTTACCCTCCCCGTTTTTACCGACAAAAGCAACTTTCTCACCTCGCTTTATGGTAAATGAGACATTATCAAATACCATGTGGTCGCCATAGTACTTGCTCACTCCATCGGTTATCACAGGGTAGTCACCCGAACGCGGTGCAGGTGGGAATTTCAGACTAATGTGTGAATTATCGACTTCATCCACCTCTATGCGTTCTATCTTTGACAATTGCTTAATGCGACTTTGCACTTGCACCGCCTTGGTAGCTTTATACCTGAAACGCTCGATGAATTCCTCGGTATCCTGTATTTGTTTCTGCTGATTGAGGTAGGCCCGCATCTGCTGCTCTATTCTCTCCTTCCGCAATTCTGTGAACTTGGAGTAATTTACGCTGTAATCGTAAATCTTTCCGCAAGATATTTCTATTGTGCGATTTGTGATATTGTCTACAAAAGCACGGTCGTGCGACACAAGCAACACGGCATCGGCCTTGGTTTTGAGAAATGTTTCGAGCCACTGTATCGACTCTATATCAAGATGGTTGGTAGGCTCGTCGAGCAACAGCACGTCGGGATGGCGTAACAACAATTTGGCAAGCTCGATGCGCATTCTCCATCCGCCGCTGAACTCTGAGGTCGATCTGTCGAAATCACTTCGTTTAAATCCCAGTCCGACAAGTGTCTTTTCCATCTCGGCCTCACAATTGTCGGCACCCAACATGGAAAGTTGCTCATTCAAATAAGAAAGTCGTTCAATCAGTTTGGCATAACCGTCGCTTTCGTAGTCAGAACGATTGGAAATCTCCTCATTGACAGCATCTATATCAGTCTGCAATTTGGTAATATGGTCGAATGCCTTTTTCACCTCTTCCCGCACGGTCGTACTGTCGGCAAGCACCATCTGCTGCGGCAGATAGCCAATCACAGTGTCATTCGGCACGGCTACGACTCCATGTGTAGGTGTTTGCAATCCTGCTATAATCTTAAGCATGGTGGTTTTGCCTGCTCCGTTTTTACCGACAAGAGCAATTTTGTCTTTCTTATTTATAACAAAACTGACATTATCAAATAACGGATTGCAATTAAACTCTACCGACAGATCCTTGACAGAAATCATTAACCAATACTCGCTTATTCAAAAGATTCCACAATATGTCATTTTGCCACGATTACACTCCCTGATAAAAACTTCCAATCGCCACAAAATTTGCACAAAGGTATCTATTTGCACAATAAAAGCCTATATAATTAACGTTAAAACCCTTTTTAACCAAAGTAATCATAAATGAAAAAGAGGCGTAAACAAATCCGCCTCTCTCAATCACGCCACGGCTACAGCACACGTTTCAAGCATCAACGGTCTGTTATCAGAACATATATGCTACCTGTAACCGCCAATATTTGTTTTTAGCACCAAACTCATCGAGTTTAATGGTTTCAAAAGTTTTATTTATACCCCAAGAATAATTTACCGACACCTGTACACGACGAACCAACTCGCATCCCACGCCCACATGTATGCCTACACCCACTTTCCTGTATGCCACGGCTTCGGCACCTTTACTGCCATCTCCCAAATGGACAGCAAATGAAGGACCGGCATAAACAAGCGGAGCAATGGTATTTTCCACGCCATTCAGATTGGTATATTTGAATTTTAAATTAAGCGGTATCTGTATCGTATGGTTGTACAGGCGTTCTTCACCAAATCCATCGCTTGACCACACATAACGGTCACCAAAATGGATTTTCGAAGTAAACAACGAATACAACACCGATCCGTCAATTGCAAATCCTATGCCCGGAATAATGATTTCTCCTATAAGGCCGGCTCCACCGCCAAACCCGTGATTTACTTCTATCATGCTTTGGTTGAACTTCGATGTCGAAAGATTCCCGGCAGCCACAATACCCCACCGTGTTTCGGACTTAGCTGTTGCAACACCTAAACATATCATGCAGCACAATGTGAGCTTAAAAACAATTCTATTCATCTTTTAGGATTCTATTGTCATAATTTTTTATTCGTGCAAAGCTACCACATTTTATTGCAAAAGGCAAGAAAAATCGGCATTCTCGTGCATTACGTGATACGTAACGTCCAAGAATACCGTATTATTGCTACAATTTAATAAAATTTGCTCCGATGCGCACCTTAGAACAAGTAAGCCGCCGTTATGGTCCAATATCGGTTTTTACCCTCTATCTGATGATATGAAGAAGCATCCGTACCAGAACCGGTAAGGGTATATACCGTCTTAGTAATTCCAAGCCCGTAACTTGCAGCCAATTGTACCTTTGACAAAAGTTCGACGCCGAATCCGAAATTCCATGCTATGTCACACTTTTTATTGTTAATAAATTCTTTCAAGTCATTTTTGCTGACAAGAAATGCAAAACTCGGACCCGTGGTAACAAACGGTTTAATTATGCTTCCAACAACCGGCAACGACAATTTATACTTTAAATTGAGAGGTATGTCAATATAGTCGCGCCCAAGTGCATCTTTCTGTTCCGAAGTCAGTTCTTCATATCCCGGAGTATTCTCAAGGTTTACCGTGCGATGCACGTACATTGCCGAAACATCACAGCCTACCCCGATAACCGGTACCGTAAACTCAAGCATCAGACCGCCGGTAAACCCTGCACGATTTTCTTTGCTCAGCACATTTTCGCTGAATTTCAAATCATTAATTGCCGCACCGGCCTTGATACCAAACTTCAATTGGGCTTCGGCCGACACTGATGACAACAACATGACAATTGCCATTAAAGCTACGGAAAAAAATACTTTTACAGATTTCATATTATTCTAATTATTAAATATTTATACATCGGCGTTCTCACCATTCCAAGTCCGTGGCACGGTTGGCATACTGCATCGAAGCCTTTAATATCGATTACAAATATAAACAATTTTTCGCAATATGCAAACATTCATACGTTTCAACCATTCCGTCAGGATTCAAATACACTGTTCAATGAGCAATACCACAAATTTTCACAAGAAGTTGACCCAATCAAGGAATCTTGCATTTTTCAGAACGATTCGGAGAAACCCATATACCACATGGTATCGTGATCGACAGTGTTGTAGGCTACATCAAAACGGAAATTCAGCCTGTCGCGTAATGCAAACCGCCATCCGACCCCAAATTGTGGCAAAAGAGCATCATAGTTTACAGGATTACGTCCCATTACACCCGTACCACACCACGCAGCGACACCGAGACGATTGAGCAAGATACCCCACTCGTTGTTGACCTGAAACCAATATCGATACTCCACTTGCGCAGTAAGCATCGACTTGTCACGATACTGGTAATTATAATATCCCCGGAAATTATTAATGCTGCCAATGGTAGCATAACGCATAAATGGCACATGGTTGCCAAAAACATTGTTGCTTGTCACATTCCATGCAAGAATCTGTTTGCGCCCACGCAACTGTATATACTGGCGATAGTCAATGGTCAGAGTTCCATATTTAGTATTTCCACCAAATACCTTGGTATATAACATCGTTTCGACTTCAAACAACACACCGTGATAGGCATCAGTTGGTATGTCACGGGAATCATAACTGAAATTCACCCCCACACCGGTACCGGTTGCAGAAGAATAAGTCTGGCCGTTATTTACAAGTTCTAAAAAATAAGGGTCGGTACTCACAAATTGCTCAGGATTTCCCACCCGCTCATGCCAGACATCAACCACCACACCGCCATACACACAATTGTTACCCAACCTTAATTGAAAATTCGGCTTAAACCTTATCATGCGGCTCTCATAAGTATATTTATCCTTTTCATACTCGGGAGAATGATTTAAAGCATATCCTATGCCGAAATAATATTCAAGCCAATTGCGATAAGACAATTCGGCTTTAAGGCGGATGGCATTACTTGACAAATATAATGTCGGCTCACAAGATATGTTGTAAGAAAACGGCTTTGTGAACGCTACCGAAACCAAAAGCGGAATTTCACTCCGTCGGAGCGCATAATCGTCCTTATCGGTATAAAACGATACTGCACCACCAACACCAAACGAGAAACCATAACCCGGCGTACGCTTCACCGATGGCAAAATCCTGAATGAAGCCTTACGATGGTGTAACAAACTTTCATCTTTAAACACAAAGTCGCTGAGGTTGCTTTGCAACTGCATCATTCGGTTAAGAGCCACATTTTCGTATAATAACGTCGAGTCACAGACGGCATTTTGTTGTGCCACTGCAGATGGCCACCACACTAAAACAAGGAAGAAGCAAAAAAATAATACTTTTTTCATCGCAAAACATTTGCGACATCAAAGATAGTGCAAGGTTAATGCAATTGCAAATTGGAATCATCCAAAACCACACTCAATTTACACTTGCACAAAAAATCCTCAATCCCAAATCTCAAACAATACAAAGAAAGTACCGTCTCGGTTCATCATCCCCTTTGTGGCATGGGAACCAAAACGGTACTTTGTTGTACTCTTAATATTATTACTTCAAGCCACGATTTTCAAGCAAGGCGTCGACTGTCGGAGCCTGACCGCGAAAACGCTCGAACAGTATCATTGGATCTTCGCTGTCGCCCGGTTCCAGGATATTTTCGCGATACGACTTGGCGGTAGCCGAATCAAATATTCCATTCTCCACAAACTTCTCGAAAGCATCCGCCTCAAGTACTTCAGCCCAAAGATAAGTATAATAACCGGCTGCATATCCATCACTACCGAAAATGTGATTGAAGTATGTGCTACGATAGCGGAACTGAATTTCACGCGGCAATCCAATGCGCCGTGCAACCGACTGCTCAAATTTCAGTACATCAATATCTCCCTTGCAATAATTCATCTTGTGCCATTCGAGGTCGAGCAATGCAGCCCCAACAAGTTCGACAGTAGCAAAACCTTGATTGAACTTCCCTGTTTCATCTATTTTGGCAATCAAAGCATCGGGTATAGGTTCTCCTGTCTTATAATGAAATGCATATTGCTTCAGAAATTCGGGAGCCACGGCCCAATGCTCATCGATTTGCGATGCCAGTTCCACAAAGTCGCGGTCAACATTCGTACCTGCCTGCCCACGAAACGATGCCGTGGTCAACATTCCCTGCAAGGCATGACCGAACTCATGGAATACCGTCCTCACCTCGTCGATGGTCAGCAATGATGGAGTGTCCTTGGTGGGCATTGTCAGACTTGCCACATTGAATATGATAGGACGTTCACTAACCCCCTCATAGTTGTATTCACCCTTGAATTCACTCATCCATGCGCCTTGACGCTTTGAAGCACGCGGCATGTAATCGGCCATGAACACTGCAAGGTGCGTGCCATCGGCATCTTTTACATCATATACTTTCACTTCAGGATTGTACTTGGGAGCTTTTTTGATTTCGGTAAATGTAATGCCATACAGTTTGTTTGCCATCAAGAACACCCCTTTTACCACATTGTCGAGGCTGAAGTAAGGACGCACTTCATCCTCACTGAAGTTGAATTTCGCCTTTTTCACCTTTTCGGCATAGTAGTAATAATCCCAAGGCTCTATGACGATATTGTCACCCTGAGCATCGGCATAAGCCTGCATATCGGCAACTTCCTCCTTAGCCTTGGCTAAAGCCGGAACCCAGATTTGATAAAGCAACTGCTCGGCATTCTCCATTTTCTTTGCCATTACATTGTCTATTTGATAGTCGGCAAACGTATCGAAACCAAGCAGATTGGCCTTTTGTGTACGCAGTTTTATTATACGGTTAATGATGTCGAAGTTATTGTATTCATTGTCATTCATTGCCAAATGAGTGTAGGCTTCATACACCCTGCGGCGTAAATCGCGATTGTCGGCATACGTAAGCACCGGCAGCCTGACAGCTCCATGCACCGTAAACACCCATTTCCCATCCATACCAAGCTTTGCGGCAGTTTCTGCTGCTTGTGCAATAGTGTTTTCAGGTAGTCCCGACAAATCAGCTTCGTTTTCAATTACAATCTGTATTGCATTGGTTTCTTTCAACACGTTAGAACTGAAGTCGAGAAATAAATTGGAAAGTTCTTGATTAATGCGCTTAAGTGAATCTTTGTCGGCCTCCGACAACAATGCTCCACCACGAACGAAGTCTTTATAGTAATGTTCGAGCAAACGAGTTTGTGCCACATCGAGGTTGAAAGCCTCACGACGGTCATATACTTCTTTCACTCTTTTAAACAGTTCTTCGTTCATGCTTATCTCATCGCTTGCCGCCGAAATCATTGGCATTGCCTTGGCTGCTATGGCTTCAAATTCAGGAGTATTATCCGATTCGGTGAGAGCAAACAGCACATTACAAACCCTGCTAAGAATCTGCCCCGAGTTGTCGAGCGCAAGAATCGTGTTGTCGAAGTCGGGCACGGCACGATTTACAATGATTGCATTCACTTCCTGCTTCTGCGCGGCAATACCGGCTTCTATGGCAGGCAGGTAGTCGTCATAAGTGATTTTGTCGAATGGCGGAATCTCATACTTGTCGGTGTATGGCTCCAAAAAAGGATTTTTATCAGACTTTTCCATTTGTTTTGCATTCGCTAACGGCAATGCCGCAAGCAGAATTAATAATAAAACAGTTATTTTCTTCATCTACAATTTGTTTTAATATTTCATTTTTTCTCTTCAAACCAATTTTAATCGCTCGATAAAATAAAGTTTATCCTGCCGGGGGGACTTCCTTTAGCTTCCTTTAGCTTTCTTCGCTACACAACTCCACCCTATTTCTTGATGTCAAAGCCCTGTTCCTTGGCAGCATCAAGCATACTGAAATTCATCGCCTCGCGGTAATAGTCAAGTATATGGCCACACCAATCGTTATCGCTTTTACTGCCGACACGAGTGGCATTATAGTGCGTCACCTCATGGTCATATTCCATGAGTTCTGCGGTCATATCCCTGTCGGTATAACGAGATTGATGAATCAGCAGTTCTTTCGACAATTTCGGCTTCACGTCGGGATGCTCCCGAGGCACACCTATGGCAAGCCCGCACACTACAAATACTCCACTCGGCAACCCGAGCAACTCAGAAACAGCAGCCGGGTCGGCAGTTCGCACATACCCCACACAGCAGCACCCTAACCCGCATGCCTGTGCAGCAATGGCGGCACTCTGCATCGCTATGGCAGCATCAATCACACCGACAGTAAATCCATCGAGAGTATTATAAAACTCGGGCATCTCTATCCCTTTGGCCTTAGCCAACACGCCAATACGATTATAATCTGCACAGAACACGAGAAAGTGGTTGCAAGTTTTTACCTGTTTCTGGCCACTTATCTCATACAACTTCAATTTCACATCTTGATCAGCAATATCAATAACCGTGAATTGTTGCCCGTTGTAACTTGTCGGGCTGTTGCGTATTGCAGCATATATCGTTTCCATTGCCTCATCGGGAATGGCATCATACTCATAACGCCTTATACTGGTGCGAGTTTCAAACAGTTTTTTTATTTCATCTTGCATATTCCTGCTTCTTTATAGTTTTAATTCTTCCAAATATATAACTTTTTAACGGTAAATTCCGACATAAAAACCAAGAATGTCTCAAAAAAAGAAAAATCCGCTTATGAGCCTTCTCAAATAATGAGAAAATAACTTGAAAACAGTCGTAATTTGTTATACCACCGCATTCATCTCATCAAGCAAATCTTGGTAAGACGTCACTTTGTGATACCTCACATTAGCTGTGGAAATGGAATTGAACAATTTTTCCGCGCATTCTATTTTTGCCTTTTCCACGCCGCGCAGCTCCATCGAGCTCATCGAGCCCTTGGTTTCGGCAATGAAGAAGATATGTTTCACTCCATCCT